>NZ_JACVPI010000001.1:0-191922 GCF_018881965.1 Polynucleobacter sp. JS-Polo-80-F4 | reverse complement strand
CAGCCCCAGGGGTTGGAATGTATGTTCCAGCTGGAGCCGGAATAGCAGCTGTAGAGGATGAAGCGCCTGCAACTGGGATGTAAGTTCCAGCTATCGTTGGTACAGCAGCCGTTGAAGATGAAGCACCTGTCGTTGGAATATAGGTTCCAGCCGGAGCTTGTAATGACATGGAGGGAGATGATTCACCCGTTGTGGGAATATAGGTTCCAGCTAATGCCGGCAGGGCTGCGGTAGAAGATGAAGCGCCTGGAACCGGAATATAAGTTCCAGCTGGAGCCAATATCTCGGCACTAGTCGATGAAGCCCCGGTTACCGGTATGTAAGTTCCTGCTGGAGCAGGAACGGCGGCAGTAGAGGACGAAGCGCCAGTTACTGGAATGTATGTTCCAGCTGGTGCAGGAGAGCAGGTTGTTGCTCCTAATCCTGAATCATATGATCCAGGAAGGCAACTCAACGCTGCAGCGTTAGTCGAGAGGGCTACAAGAAATAGCGAGAGATGAGTTTTTTGACTATTGTGCAATTAGCTATTATTAGTTTTGTTAGAAATTAGCTTACTAGCGCTATATAAGGATAAAGTCCCATAAACTCCAAGAATATCAATAATTATAGGATTTATTTGCATCTTAATGATTTTTTAATATGAGCACTAACTTAAAGTGAACAATTTTCTTGAATCAGCGTTATCGGCTCATCAGAACGGGGATTTTTCTGGGGCAGAAAATCTGTATAGACAGCATTTAAATCATCACTCGCAGGATGCAAGGGCGCTTTATGGTCTAGGGTCTATTTTGTTGTTAGGCGGAAATCTGGAAGGTCTAAATTATGTCAGGCAATCACTCATATTGCCACCGGATCCAGACTTTAATCGATCTCTAGCAGCAGATTCTGTATTGTCTACTTTGCTTAGTCAGCAGTTTAGGGCGCACGCCTTGGCTTTTTTGGAAGAGCTCTCGTCTCTTGGAATTTCTATCCATGATGTAGAAAGCAAATTAGAACGCTTGAGGATACCTCCTTATTTAAGTCCAAGCCGGCTTGATCATCAACTTGGAAAAGAGTTAAAAAGATTTAGTCCCATGGAAAGCAACTGCTATGTCTACGCAATAGACATAGTTGGGGGGTGTAATTTGCGATGTCCAACTTGCCCCGTTGCAAACCAGCCTGCGATGCCTAAAGGCATTATGAAAATTGAGCTCTTTGAGGAAATATTAAAAAAGATTCGCAATGAGCAAGGAGAATTTCCGATTGATATTTGGCTTTTTAATTGGACCGAGCCCCTTCTTCACCCTCAAATTGGTTTATTTATTGAGGCTATCAGAAATTCAAATTACACATCTTTAGTTTCTAGCAATCTAAACTCGGGTGATCGACTCGACGCCCTCATGAAGGCTCAGCCAGATCGGTTAAAAATATCTCTATCTAGCTTTAAACAAGAAATATACGGCGTAACCCATGCCCGCGGGAATATTGCTAAGGTAAAAGAAAGCTTAATTAAATTAGCCTCCTTAAGAGATCTTTACAAGTCAAAAACTGCCATATGGATTGGACATCATTTATATCGCAATACCTTTGATGAGAAAGATGAGATTGAAAGTTTTGCAAAATCGCTTGGTTTTGGGTACCAGCCATCTCCAGCAACTTTGACACCAATTGAAGAAGTGATGAGCTTGCTTGATGCTGGGGCATTAAGCGCCAAAGAGAGTTCAAATATTTATAGTAAAAAACTAGCTGACCAATTCTTATTTGACCCCATTGATATTCAAAGAAAGAACAAGCGAATGAGATCTGGAGAGCATGATTGCGAGCTACGTTTCAATATGACTACCATTCAACATGAAGGCAACATCAGTCTATGTTGCGGTACAGTTCAACCATTAACCGAAAAGCCTATTTCATTTTTAGATATCTCTAAGGCCGAAATAGAATATATAAAATATAACAATGTATTTTGTAAAAAATGTATTCAAAATAATTTACACCTAACCATTTCAGATCAATAGTCGTGAGCAACAAAATCAAATCATCTACGAGCCTCTTCAATGCAAGAAATCTCCTTATTGAGAAGAAATTCAATGAAGCCGTGGTGGCTTATCAACGCCTTATTGAAGCCCAGCCAAAAAATGGAGAGCTATATTTGGAGCTCTCTAGTTGTTTAATATCCTTAGGGCAAATAGATGAGGCTGTAGTTGTTATCAAAAACGGTTTGCAAAGCATCCCTAAAAATTTAGAATCCGCATGCAGGCTTCAGCTGGCTCAATGTTATCTAAGCCAGCATCGTTTCGATGAGGCTGCTAGTCTATATGAAGAAATTCTTCGCAGTAATCCAAGTGATCTTGGTGCTATATCGGGAATGGTATTCATTCATCTAAAAGATGGATACCCATCTAAGGCCCTATCAATAATGGAGCCGCTTAAATCAATGTATGTTGATCACCCATTATTCTTGGTGAACTATAGCCTGTCTCAATTTGAGTGTATGAATGTCAACAATGCCCTCGAATGCCTATTAGAAATTATTGAAAGGTTCCCGGACAATAAGGAGGCTTTTTCGAATGCGCTTTTACTTGCCAACTACACGGTTAGGCATGATGAGTTCCTTGATCGTATCAAAAAGAAGAATTCCAATCCATTTCCAGTGTTAGATAGCAATTTGATTAAAACTCCCCGAAATAAAAAATTAAGGATAGGTTTTGTTTCGGGTGATTTCTGTTTACATCCCGTTGGATACTTTTTATTATCAATTCTTAAGGGACTAAAGGATTATGAGGTTGAAATTTATGCCTATAGCAATTCCTCCAGGGTAGATTTTTTAACTACCCAAATTCAGTCCTATTGCGATAAATACATACAAATTTTAAATTTTTCCGTTGAGCAACTTATTTCCAGTATGCGTTCTGACAATCTGGACATTATGATTGATCTTGCGGGGCATACCGCTGGGAATCGACTGGATATTTTTGCTAATAGAGTTGCGCGTGTCCAGGCAAGCTATTTAGGGTTTATGGAGTCTACCTTGAATCCCGGGATAGATTATTTAATAACTGATGAAATCCACGCTCCAAAGGAGGAGAGTGCCCAGTACTCAGAACAGCTTGTATACATACCCAAGTGCCGATTTAATTTTACGCCCCCAATTCAGGCGCCCAGCATTGAGGCTCTTCCATTCTCCTCAAATGGCTATATCACTTTCGGCTGTTTTTCAAATGTGACCAAATTTAGCAACGACTGCCTCGATTTGTGGGCAAAAGTTTTATTAAACGTTCCCGATAGTCGATTAAAGTTAAGGCACAAATCCCTCGTTGATCCAAATATTCAAGGGGAGATACTGAAGCGATTTAAGATGCATGCTGTACCTCCTGGTCGCATCGAGTTTTATGGCGGACATAAGTACGATACTTATTTAAAGGCATATTCTGAAGTAGATGTCATGCTCGATAGTATTCCTTTCTCAGGCGCGACAACGAGCTGTGAATCTTTGTGGATGGGCGTTCCAATTATTACGATGCATGGTAATTTCCCGGCTGCTCGCCAAACAAGCAGTATTCTAAGCGCCCTAGGCGAGTCAGAGTGGATTGCACATTCAGCGGACGACTATATCCAGATTGCCAAAGATCTTCCCAAGCAGATCGAGAGGCTCTATAAATTTCGTTTGAGTATTCGTGAAAAGATAAATAAATCGGCCTTGGGTAACTCAACAATATTCACCAAATATTTCTATGATGCACTGCTAGAGATGTTAAAGCGCTCAGGTTTTTAGTCTTCTCTAGGTTTCCTTGGCGGGGGTAATCAATACCCCTTACCTAAAGCCCTAGATAAAAATCATGAGGAATATTGTCGTTGACCAAATTTATTTCAACAGCACAGATGGTGAAGCAGGGATACTTCCTGGAATCTTTTGCAGTGACATGAACTGCGAGAGTAGCTTAATCGCTAGGGGCGAGTAGCCATTGTTTTCGCTGGGAATGCTGTAGAGATTGCCATCCAAACCTTCAATGTTTGAAAAAGGTCAAGGCACAAATTGAGGGCAATAACCTATATCGATAGCTTAGAACCGGGGGTTTATTTAGCTGGTTTATCTAGTTGAAAGGTCACAGGAGCATCTTCATCTGTTTTGCCGGCTGAGTCTGACTTACCTTCTTCGCCTGTGAAGTTGAAATCCTGGCTCTGAACGACTGTGGCAGGTTTATCCAGCAGGGTCGTGACTAAAGCTGGGAAGGCCATGACAATAACGACCATGAAGAGTTGTAGGCCTACCCATGGTAAGGCACCCCAATAGATATCACTACTTTTTACTTCTTTGGGGGCTACGCCTCTCAAATAAAAGAGAGCAAAGCCAAAGGGTGGATGCATAAAAGAGGTTTGCATATTCACGCACAACATCACACCAAACCAAACGAGCGCAGCACTGGCTGCTGCCTGGGGATTGCCATTCATGGAATCAAGCAACACAGGGGAGAGTAGCTTGACTGCAACGGGTGCGAGCATGGGCACTACGATAAAAGCAATCTCAAAAAAGTCTAAGAAGAATGCCAAGAAAAAGACAAAGAGATTTACGACGATTAAGAAACCAATCCAACCACCTGGCAAGCTAGAAAATAATTGTTCTACCCAATGCCCGCCATCAACGCCCTGAAAGACTACTGAGAAGCAGGTGGATCCAATCAGAATAAATACGACCATCGCAGTAATGCGCATCGTATTTTGATAGGCTTCTTTAATAAGCCCCTTCAGATTGGGAATGCTAGCCCTACGAATCCATGCAAGTAACAATGCACCCATTGCACCCATCGCACCAGACTCTGTCGGGGTGGCGATACCGGTCATGATGGTGCCAAGTACTAAGAAGATTAGTACGGCTGACGGAATAATGCCCATGAGGCATTTTTTCCAGAGCGCCCAGCCCCGAAGCGTAAGCTCGCTGGCTGGCACTGGTGGCAAATAGTCCGGGCGGATGCGACTTAAGAAGAAAGTGTAGAGAGCAAACAGAGCAATCTGCAAAAGCGAAGGACCCCATGCGCCCAGATACATGCTGCCCACATCAGCGCTGCCGCTTTGGGTCTTCAGTTGGTCGGCTAATACGATTAATACCAAAGACGGTGGAACTAGCTGGGTAATTGTTCCTGATGCTGCTAGCACGCCTGTGGCATAGCGCATGTTGTAACCATAACGCATCATGACTGGCAAAGAGATCATGGCCATAGCGATCACCTGAGCGGCTACAGTGCCAGTAATAGCACCCAAGATGAAACCAACGATGATGACTGAGTAACCAAGGCCGCCACGAACTCGACCAAAAAGTTGCCCCATGGAGTCAAGCATTTCTTCGGCAAGACCACAGCGCTCTAGGATGGCTCCCATGAAGGTAAAGAAGGGTATAGCTAGAAGCAGATCGTTGGCAAGTACGCTGCCAAAGATACGTTGAGGAATCGCTTGCAAGAACGCAACTCCAAAAAAGCCCTCATGAATAGCAATGCCTGAGAAAAATAATCCAGCAGCCATCAAAGAGAATGCAACTGGGAAGCCAATCAACATAAAGACGATTAGCCCGCCAAACATTAAGGGCGGCATCCACTCTAAAGGAATCATTGCATCGGCTTTTCGTAATGAAGGTCTTCAGCAGGCAAAGTCACATCACCTCTTAGGGCGCCGATGCGCTTAATGATTTCTGAAACACCCTGAAGGCTCAGCATGAAGAAACCAAATGGCACTACGAACTTAATGGGGTAGCGCGCCAATCCGCCAGAATTTAAGGAGTGTTCCATCACTAGCCATGATGGGTAAAAGAGGGTAGTCCAAGAGAGCCAGGAAAATAAGAGGCAGGCCGGCATTAAGAAGAAGGTCAAGCCAAAGAGATCAACCCACAGGCGCCCACGATCAGAAAGCTGGGAGTAAATTAAGTCCACCCGAACATGCTCATTGCGCTTGAGGGTATAGGAAGTGCCGAGCATAACGGCTGCAGCAAAGAGATACCACTGAAGTTCTAGTGGCCAGTTGTTACTCATGTCCAAGCCATAGCGTAGCAGGGCATTTACAGCAGACACTACGCAGGACAGCAAAATCATGATGCTGGCTGTCTTGCCCAAAAACTGATTTACGTAATCAATGCCCGCAGAGAGTTTGGACCAAAACCCCATTTGCTTAGAGGTCTGCACGACCCCGTTTGATAGCAGCAAGCACCTGGGTTGGAGCTGTTCCGCCGGCATGTTGACGTGATTGAACTGATCCATCAACAGTTAGCAATGCAAACACATCGTCACTAATCAGCTCAGGGCGATTGTCTAGGCCACAAGCAAAGCGCAACTCAGAAAGGCTGAGATCGGTGAGCATGCAATTTCTACCTACGCAAGCTTTTACTGCATGAGCCACGGCCTCATGCGCATCACGGAAGGCTAATCCTTTTTTAACGAGGTAGTCAGCTAAGTCGGTTGCTGTTGCAAAACCTTCTTCAGCAGCCTTCTTCATTACCTCAGCCTTTACTTCAATATGCGGGATCATGTCAGCAAAAATACGCAAGGTATCTTGCACGGTATCGACGGCATCAAACAAAGGCTCTTTATCTTCTTGATTATCTTTGTTGTAAGCCAGTGGTTGACCCTTCATTAAAGTCAATAAAGAAATCAAATCACCATAAACCCGACCAGTTTTGCCACGGGCTAATTCTGGAACATCAGGATTTTTCTTTTGCGGCATGATCGAGCTACCGGTGCAGAAGCGATCCGGTAGATCAATAAAGCCAAAGCGAGGGCTTAGCCATAAGATAAGCTCTTCAGATAGACGTGATACGTGCATCATTAAGATAGATGAGAAGGCGCAGAACTCAATAGCAAAGTCGCGATCAGATACGGCATCTAAAGAGTTGTTGCAGATACCATCAAAGCCTAAAGTTTTAGCTACTTGCTCGCGATCGATGGGGTAGGAAGTTCCAGCCAAAGCCGCTGCACCCAGAGGCAGACGATTGAAGCGGGCGCGCAAATCTGCGAGGCGACTTGCATCACGGCTAAACATTTCGAAGTAGGCCATCAGGTGGTGGCCGAAAGTAATCGGCTGTGCAACTTGCAAATGGGTATGACCGGGCATGATGGTGGCTGCATGCTTCTCAGCCAAATCGAGAAGAGCGAGGCGTAAAGATTTGAGTGTGATTGCAATCTCATCAACACTGTCACGCAACCATAGGCGTAAATCAGTCGCTACTTGGTCATTACGGGAGCGACCAGTATGCAAACGCTTGCCTGCATCACCTACTAATGCGGTAAGGCGTGCTTCGATATTCAGGTGCACATCTTCAAGTGCTAGTTGCCAATTAAATTGTCCAGACTCGATTTCGCTCTTAATTTGAGCCATACCCTTTTGAATATCAGCCAAATCTTGGGCGCTAATGATCTTTTGAGTGGCTAGCATTTCAGCATGCGCTAGGGAGCCCGCAATATCGACCATCGCAAAGCGTTGATCAAAGCCAATGGACGCGGTATAGCGCTGAACCAGTTCGTCGACGGGTTCTGCAAAACGGGCCGACCAAGCTTGGGCTTTGTTGGCTAAGGAATTATTTGATGAGCTCATAAACACAGTATATTGGTGTAGGTCTTTGATTATTTTAAATGTTATGTCCCAAACCCTGAATTCTTCCCTATCCGACGCTCCTAAGCGCCTCGTAATCGCCTCCCGTGAAAGTCGCCTGGCCATGTGGCAGGCTGAGCATGTCCGGGATTGCCTTAAAAAGCTCTATCCAGGCTGCGATGTCCAGATTTTGGGTATGACTACCCGTGGAGACCAAATTTTGGACCGAGCCCTCTCCAAAGTGGGCGGTAAAGGCCTTTTTGTAAAAGAGCTCGAAACTGCCCTCGAGGATGGCCGTGCGGATCTGGCAGTGCACTCCTTAAAAGATGTACCGATGGTCATGCCTGAAGGATTTGACCTTTCCTGCGTCATGGAGAGGGAGGACGCGCGCGATGCTTTTGTCTCTAACGATTACGCCAGTCTTGAGGATCTTCCTGAAGGCGCGATAGTAGGTACATCAAGCTTGCGACGCGAGTCAGTTCTGCGTGCAAACTTTCCCCATTTAGTAATCCAGCCATTGCGCGGTAATTTAGATACCCGTATGGGTAAGTTAGATCGCGGCGAGTATCAGGCCATCATTTTGGCGGCGGCTGGCTTAAAACGCTTAGGCTTAGAGTCACGCATTCGTGCATTTTTGCCATACGATCCTTACACGCCAGCTGCAGGTCAAGGCGCTTTGGGTATTGAGACCTTAAGTAAACATCCTAATATTAAACAGTGGCTTGCCCCGCTAAATGATTTGCCAACTTTGTTTGCAGTTTCTGCTGAACGAATGGTGTCGCGTCAGTTGGGTGGTTCATGTGAAGTGCCATTGGCTGCTCATGCAGTATGGGATCAGAATCAAATGAGTATTCGATCTTTTGTGGCAAGTGTTGATGGCAAAGCAATTTGCTTAGCCAATGGTAGCGCTCAAGTGCAGTCTATTGAAGATGCAGAAGCATTAGGTCTTGTAGTGGCAAAGGATTTGCTATCGCAAGGTGCTGCAGAGTTAATCCCAAAGATTGCTAAATAAGAGTATTTGCAGCAATGAGCACTAAAACGATCGTCGTTACCAGGCCCAGTGGTCAGGCACGTCAACTGATTGAGGTGCTTACTCGCGCGATCGACGCAAGCGGAGTAGGAAAGCGCAGCCTTCCAGAGATACTCTCCTTACCGTTGCTGACCATCGCTCCAAAGTCCGACGAGTATTTAGCTGACCATATCGCCACTGTTCTAGGTGGCGCGGATCTTGCGATCTTTGTGAGTCCAAATGCCATTGAGAGTGTGATGCGTTTATTAGAGCGTGACTGGCAAGACTTTTCTAAGAAGCTTATTCCGATTGGCGTAATGGGTGGCAGCAGTCATCTAGCACTGAAAAACCACGGCATTGGATTAGAGGAGAATCCGACACCCATCATTATTCCTAAGAACAATGAAAACTGGGATTCGGAAGGCTTATGGAAAGAACTCCAATCTCTGCAGTGGGATTGGCAGAATAAAAAAGTAGTGATCTTTAAAGGTGAGGGTGGCCGTGATTGGTTGGCTGACACTTTAAGAAAGGCGGGCGCTTCGGTAGAGGCAATTTCTACCTATAGTCGCATCCCCTTGGATGTTGATAATCCTGCTTGGCAACTGGTACGAGAAATGGATTTGAGTAAATCACTTTGGCTACTCACGTCATCGGAAGCAGTTCGCTACCTTGGCGACGTTATGAAAGATCAATTCACACAAAGTCTCAATCTGGCAAGCGCACTATGCCCGCATCACAATATTGCTGATGCAGCCGAGATGATTGGGTTTGGTGAAGTCTTTACCAGTGAGCCAGGTGATGAAGCATTAGTGAAGTCAACCTTAGCCTGGCTGACAATCTAAAAGTCAAAGCAAATAACTAGAACTTTGCAATGTCTAGCAGGGTCGGCAAGAAGATCTCGTTTACCAATATAGGATGACCCTTTAACCGATAGAGGGTGCGTCGTGCCCACAAGGGTGAGCTCAAGCCCATCAAGTGCTTAGAGTACTTTTTCCACAATGCACTGCTCTTATCTAGGCGCGCAATATCGCGTGGTGGCTTTGCCTTGGAGTGCTTGCGTGCGTTGCTAAATAAAACAGCGCCCAAAGGTTTTGTGCCTAAGCGCAAGATTTTGTGATTGCTACCGCTAGAGCTATAGGTTGGAATGACACTATGTGCCATGACCAGAGGAATGCCATTCGAGCAAAGCAGCACTTCGCGTACTCTGCAGCGTCTTAGCTTTAAATGAAAATAGCGACTTTCGTCGCTATTAAGTGATTGAGGGCAGTCACGCAAAACCTGAACTTCTAGCTTTTGCCCAATTGCTTTCTCAATTTTTTGGGTGAGAGACCCAGTATCGCTAAGCCAAGGTTGCCACTCGCGTGGCGCCCGATGGATTTCACCGGAACCGACTCGATTCCATGCAGAACGGAGACGATTTCGGTGAATCATTTTTAGCTACCGCTAAAGTTACGACGTTGACCGCCGGCTTTTGGTTTTGCAAAACGTGGGCCACCTGCAGGACGTGAGTCCCCAGAACGCGCTGGACGTGAGTCAGCAGAACGTGCAGGGCGTGAGTCAGCAGAGCGTGCTGGACGTGAATCGTCTGAACGACCACCAGCATTGCCGCCGCCTGAACCGCCGCCGCCAAAGCGAGACTCTGAGCGAGCGCCTGAGCCATAACGACTGCCACCACCGCCAGAGCGATTGCCACCAAAGCCACCACCAGAACGACCGCCGCCGCCACCTGAACGACCACCACCTGGGCGACCGCCACCACCGCCAAAGCTTGGTTTGGCTTGTGGCTCAAGACCAGCAATGACTGAAGCAACGATATCTTGCTGTGTGAAGCGTTCGATATTGCGGATCTTGGCGCGATCACGATGTTCAACCAAAGTGATAGCAACACCATTACGACCTGCACGACCAGTACGACCGATGCGATGTGTATAGTCTTCTGGTTTCATTGGCAAGCCAAAGTTAATCACGTGACTAATACGTGGCACATCAATACCGCGAGCCGCTACATCAGTCGCAACCAAAATCTTGGTGTGACCTTTGCGTAAGGACTCGAGACGGCGCATACGCACAGCTTGAGGCATTGCACCGTGTAGTGCAGTAGCTTCATAACCATTGGCACGCAATGTGTCAGCGATTTTTTCGCTCTCAACTTGAGTGCTTGCAAACACAACTGCTTGATCCAAATCGGCATCAGCCAAAATGTGCTCAAGCAATTTATGCTTGTGTGACATGCTGTCAGCCCAATGTAACTTCTGTTCAATGTTGGCGTGCTTTTCACCTGCATGAGCAAGTTCAACGCGCTTGGCATCTGTGGTTAACTCATTTGCTAAAGACATGATCTTTGGCGCAAAAGTTGCAGAGAACATCAAAGTTTGGTTACGGCCTGCGCAACGCTTATCAATTGCCTCAAGATCATCAGCAAATCCCATGTCGAGCATGCGATCGGCTTCGTCGATAACGAGTTGTTTTACATCGTCCAAGCGAATTGCTTTGCTGTCGCACAGGTCAAGTAAACGACCTGGAGTTGCAACAACTAACAATGCACCCTTCAATGCCTGGATCTGCTTGCCGTAAGGCATGCCACCCATAACAGTTGCAATACGGATGCCTTTCATGCCGCGAACTAAGTTCACTGCATCGGCGGCAACCTGCTGAGCCAATTCACGAGTGGGGCAGAGCACTAACACTTTAGGTTGTGCGCGACCTGGTACAGGTGAGTTGTTCGGGTTGTCTTCGATGAGTTGATTAATCAAAGGTAATAAAAAGGCTGCGGTTTTGCCGCTACCGGTTTGGCTGCTGACCAATAAGTCACCACCAGCTAAGGCTGCAGGAATAACCTGAGCTTGCACGGCAGTAGCTTGGGTATAACCCAGTTCAGCAACGTTTTTAAGGAGTGACGCCGCTAAGGCGAAATTCTGGAATTCAGTTCCAGCGCTATTGGAGTCTTTCGACTCGTGTTTAGTTTCTTTAGAAAAAGTCATGCTATTACACATCCCCTTTAAGGGATGTCTCCGTATGTTGCACCCATGGTTTTTTATAGGGTGCGATGGTCAAGGGCATCGACCATCAGACAAGCGGCAGCGCGTTTTTTACCTTCGGTGTTTATGACTTCTAAACGGTACGCTGAAATAGAGCTGGGGGGCGATGAATCAAATTGCTTTAAAAAGCCTCCCATTATGGCATTTTCAGCACTCAATTACAAGGGTTTTCCCGACTTAATTATGATATCGGGATGGAATGGCTTTCATTTAGTCTCTTATCGCCTGCAAATGCTGGAATCGTCGATTTCTCAAGTTATCTACTGGGGACCTTGTTCGTTATTTTGTTACCCGGCCCAAACTCACTTTACGTACTAACCATCGCCCTCGAAAAAGGTTGGCGCTTTGGTGCATGGGGTGCTCTTGGAATATTTGTTGGAGATTCGTTACTCATGATTGCCGTGGCCCTAGGTGCCGCATCACTCTTGATGTCATCGCCGATGGTCTTCAGTTTTGTGCGCACCTTAGGCGCTGTGTACTTGGCTTGGATGGGTTTTGGTTTATTGCGAAATGGCCAGCAGCGTTGGTCCACGAAAGAAGGCGCAAAGACCAATGAGATTCAAATGCGTTTGATGGAATTGCATCCGCTATTCGCTGCGCTAACCCTATCGTTAACAAATCCTAAAGCCATTTTTTTCTTTATCGCTTTTTTCTCGCAGTTTATTCGGCCGGATTTTGAGAATCCTACGCACACCTTTTTATATCTTGCGATAGTTCTTCAGTTAATGAGTATGGCTTACTTAGCTAGCTTGATTTTCGTGGGGCAAATTTTCTTGAAATTTTTCCAGCATCAACCCCGCTTTGCAGCGGTGTTGTGGATGTTTGCTGGAATTTTATTTATTGGTTTTGGAATTCGCTTGCTGCTTGTGTAGATCGTCGCTAATTGAATTGCTTACTTCAAATAGCGCAGTAAGTACTCAATCATTTTTCCATACGGAGGGCGTGCTGTTTTGGTTCCCTTAAACAGGTTTAGCCCAAAGAAGCCGCGTACTTCCAGAATCGACTTTTGATGGCTAAAGGTATCAAAACCTGCTTTACCGTGATAGCTGCCCATACCACTAGCGCCAACGCCACCAAACGGTAGATCCTCGATAGTAATGTGTAGGAGCGTGTCATTGACAGTCACGCCACCAGAGTGGGTTTCATTCAAAACGCGTTGCATATTCTTTTTGTCTTTACCAAACCAATATAAGGCTAATGGATTGGGCTTGTTATTGACATAAGCAATCGCTGCAGAAGTATCGGCAGCAGACACGATCGGCAAAATAGGCCCAAAGATCTCTTCATGCAGAATGCGGGCTTCTGGTGGAACATTCACCAGCGCAATCGGCTCAAATGGTCTTGCGCCAGCACCGGGGTTATTGAGTAAGGGAATCACTTTCGCGCCGCGATCCAGAGCGTCGCTAACCAAATGCTGCCAGTACTCCAATTGACGCTCATCTATAGGGCCTGTTAATTCTTCGGGATTACTAAATTGAGTTTGGGCAGCAGCTTGTAGCTCTTGGATAAATTCTTCTTGAATACTTTGCTCCAGCAAAACATAGTCGGGGGCAATACAGGTTTGCCCACCGTTCAGTAATTTGCCATAAATAATCGAGGCAGCAGCGTCTTTAAGTTTGGCGCTCTTATCAACAATGACGGGCGTTGTGCCGCCAAGCTCCAGAGTCACGGGTGTAAGGTTTTCTGCCGCAGCGCGCATTACCTTTTTTCCAATAGTTCCAGAGCCAGTAAAGAAGAGGTGCTCAAAAGGTAGGGCAGCAAATTGCTCTGCTACCTCTGGGCCACCAGTCGTAACGCAAAACTCACTAGGGTGGAAATATTCTTGAATCAAGCTAGCAATAAATCCTGAGGTGCGTGAGCTACGTTCAGATGGTTTTAGCCAAACACGATTGCCAGCAGCAAATGCGGCGATTGCTGGAATAAGCGCTAACTGAACTGGATAATTCCAGGGGCTCAGAATACCAACTACACCGAGGGATTGACTTTTAACCCAGGCTTGTGAGGCGCCCATATGAAATGGAACCTCTCTTTGCTCTGGCTTCATCCATTCTTTAAGGTGCTTGCGTGTGTGCTTGCACGATTGATAAATCATCTGGCATTCAGCAAGTCTTGTCTCTACAGAGTTGCGTACTCCAAAGTCAGCCATGAGGGCTTTGCAGATTTTCTCTTCGTTTGCTTCAATCATTTTTTCAATGCGAGCAATTCGATCTAGCCTCACATCAATCGAAGGGTTTGGTTCTGCAGCGTAAGCTGCTTTCATTTCATCGAGCTGGATAGTAAAGCGATTCATAGTGGATTAATAGTTGGCAAGCATTTGAATAAGGCATTAGGATAAAGCCATGGATACAAACTTAGATAAAAAAGAGCCAGTTTTAGAGCGTGCCACCTTAGGTGGGGGCTGTTTTTGGTGTCTTGAAGCGGTTTATCAGCAAATTACGGGGGTTAAATCCGTGGTTTCTGGGTATGCCGGGGGTGCAAGGCCCAACCCAACCTATGAGGCAGTTTGTACTGGAGTGTCTGGTCATGCGGAGATTGTTGATGTCATGTTCGATCCACAAGTGGTGTCATTTCGAGACTTGCTGGAAATCTTTTTTGTGATTCATGATCCAACCACCTTGAACTATCAAGGGAATGATCATGGGACGCAATATCGCTCGGTGATTTTTACTCATAGCGAGGAGCAAGCTCAGATTGCGCATGAAGTAGTGAAAGAGCTTGAAGATTCTAAAATCTACGCTAATCCTGTTGTGACGCAGATCGATGCATCACCAACTATTTATCCAGCGGAAGACTATCACCAAAATTATTTCCAGCAGCACCCCAATCAAGGGTATTGCATGGCCGTTGTTGCACCTAAGCTTGCTAAATTTAGAGCGAAATTTAAATCGTTGATAGCGCCTCAGTATTCCTGAGGTATTACAAAACGATTAAGGGGCTAAGCGATTTACTCGCCACTCAGTTCCCTCTAGCTTGTAATGCATGCGGTCATGCAGTCTAGAAGGGCGGCCTTGCCAGAACTCAATTTCAGTAGGGCGTAAACGGTAGCCTCCCCAATTTTCTGGGCGGGGAGGTGAATCACCAAATTCTGCTTTAAAGCGCTTTTCAGCCTCTTCCAAGAATTCACGGTTTGGGATAGCGGCGCTCTGTGGCGAGGCCCAGGCACCGATTCTGGAGGCTGCAGGACGTGAATGGAAATACTCATCACTCTCAGCAGCGCTAACCCGCTCCACAAGACCCTGGATGCGCACCTGACGCTCCAGTTCGTGCCAATGAAAGAGTAGGGCTGCCTGTGGGCGAATCGCTAAATCTTGACCCTTTTGACTCTCGTAGTTGGTGAAAAAGGTGAAGCCATTTTGGTCTGCCCCTTTTAGTAAGACAATACGGGCTGATGGATTTCCAGTCTGGTTCGCGGTCGCCAGGGTCATAGAGTTGGGTTCCGGACACTCGGCCTTTACAGCTTGATCAAACCAGAGTCTGAATAGCTGTAGAGGGTCATGAGGAACCTCGGTCTCTGAGAGTTGACCAAAGGTATAGTTTTTGCGAAGTTGTGCAATGGAGTCCATTTATTCAGTATAAAGAGAAGCTATGGCAGAAGACAAGGTAGAAGGCAGTTTAGAAAATCGTCGTTTTGGCGGAGTTTCACGGCTCTATGGGCCAGAGCTGCGTGAGCGCTTTCTGAATGCAACAGTTGTTGTGGCTGGTTTAGGTGGGGTTGGATCCTGGGCGGCTGAAGCCTTGGCGCGTACTGGTATCGGACACCTTGTTTTAATTGATTTTGATCATATTGCCGAGAGCAACACTAATCGTCAGTTACATGCTTTAGAGGGGCAGTACGGCAAAGCAAAAGTCGAGGCGATGAGGGAGCGTATTCTGCAGATTAATCCAGAGATCAAACTCACCTCTTGCGATGAATTTCTGGAACCAGAAAATCTAGATCAGCTCATTCCAACAAATGCATTAGTGCTAGACGCCACTGATTCAGTGCAAACCAAAATTGCTTTATCGGTATGGGCTGTCAAAAATAATCGTTCTTTAGTGATGTGTGGTGCTGCTGGTGGAAAATCAGACCCTACATCAGTACGTTGTGATGATCTATCCCGAACTGAACAAGATGCCTTGCTGGCCAAGGTCCGTCAAGGACTTAGACAGGATCATGGCTTCTCCAGAAACCTCAAGAAGAAAATTGGCATTCGTGCGATTTACTCGCATGAGCCTCGGGCTGGAGCCTCCAGCGGCGGCTTAGCCTGTTCAGGTTATGGATCTACTGTCATGGTTACCGCTGCTTGCGGGCTGGCTGCTGCCGCAGAAATTCTGAATCTCATCTCCGCGCAGTAAGTCTTTCACAACAAAACACCATAAATCCTTAAGGGGATTCCCTGTAGGAAATTACTGATTCTCTTGCAGTCATAAATAATTTATTTCAAACGCTGCATTGATTTCAAAGGCATTTCTATATTTATCCAAATAGTTTTATTGCTTTAGTTACTTTAGTAATTTTTCTCCCCTAGTGCATATCCCGGGTCCTCCCTAGACTTTGCTCCGTTGGTAAATCGCCAACGACAAATCGAAAGGAGGTCTCTCTTGCAGACTGAACACACTGGCTTAAAGCGTCATCTCAAAGTACGCCACATTCGCTTAATGGCTTTGGGCTCTACGATCGGCGTAGGATTATTTCTTGGTTCAGCAAGCGCCATTCAAATTGCTGGCCCATCCATTCTCTTGGGTTATTTGCTCGCAGGTATTGTTGCCTTTATTGTTCTGCGCACGCTGGGTGAGATGGCGGTGCATGAGCCTGTAGCAGGATCTTTTGCGGCATATGCCAATACTTATGTTGGTCCACTGGCTGGCTATATGGTTGGCTGGGGGTATTGGAGCTATTGGATTGTCGTTGGAATTGCGGAGGTCACCGCCGTTGGCATCTATATGGGGATTTGGTTTCCTGAAACACCGCAATGGGTTTGGGCGCTGTCCTCCATTGTGATGATGGGTCTAATAAATCTCATTGCAGTCAAAGTGTTTGGTGAATTTGAATTTTGGTTTGCTCTAATTAAGGTGGTTGCCATTGTTGCGATGATTGCGCTAGGTGGTTCCGTTATCTTGTTTGGCTTTACCAATGACTGGCAGCCGATTGGCCTGAGTAATTTATGGCAACACGGTGGCTTTTTTCCAAATGGCATCAGCGGTATGTTGCTGTCATTACAGATGGTCTTGTTTGCTTATGTGGGGATCGAGATGATCGGTCTTTCAGCAGGTGAGGCGGAGAATCCCCATAAAACGATTCCGATGGCCATTGATTCTTTAGCTTGGCGCATTTTGATTTTCTATATGGGTGCGATCCTAGTCATCTTGGCAATCTTCCCTTGGAATCAAGTTGGGCAGCAAGGTAGTCCCTTCGTCGTCATGTTTGAGCGATTGGGCTTACGAGAGGCGGCAGGCTTGATTAACTTTGTGGTGATCACAGCGGCTCTCTCTTCCTGCAATGCCGGCATCTTTAGTGGTGGACGTCTGTTGTATTCCTTGTCGTCCAATGGTTATGCCCCCAAATCATTTTCCAAGCTCTCCAAGTACGGCGTCCCTCATAGAGCGGTGATGACTACGGTCGGAGTGTGCATGTCAGGTGTAGTGCTGAACTACTTTGTGCCTGAAAAGGCCTTTCAATACATGATGGCCGCTGTGACCTTCATTGGTTTGATGGTGTGGATCGCGATTTTAATTACGCAGATCAAATTCCGTCGTTCGCTTTCGAAATCCCAAGTGGCCGAGCTGGGGTATCGCGCTCCTTGGTGGCCTTATTCCTCGTGGTTTGCTTTGGCATTTATTGGCTTAGTGGTGGTGCTGATGGGCTTTCATGAGGATGCACGGATCGCCTTAATTGTGGGCCCGTGTTTATTGGGCGTGTATCTCATGATGTTTTATGTCGTGGGCCTACATCGCAAAACAGCAGTCAAACGGCACTTTAAATAATAGGAGATAGCAATGATTATTGGCGTACCTCAAGAAGTAAAAAATAACGAGTTTCGAGTAGGTCTAACACCGGGCAATGTCAGTGGGCTTTGTAAGCAGGGCCATTCCGTCCTGATTCAGCGAGGCGCTGGCGAGCAAATTGGCTTAAGTGATGAGGCTTATCGCTTGGCTGGCGCCAGCTTAATTAATAGTGCAGCAGAAGTGTTTCAAAAGGCGGAGATGATTGTGAAGGTCAAAGAACCTCAGGCGCAGGAGTGTGCAATGCTGCGCGAAGATCAAATTCTGTTTACCTATTTGCATCTTGCGCCAGACCCAAAGCAGACTAAAGCCTTACTGCAATCTGGCGCAACCTGTATCGCTTATGAAACTGTCACCGCTATGAATGGCGCTCTGCCGCTATTAGCGCCCATGAGTGAAGTGGCGGGTCGTATGTCCATTCAGGCTGCCGCATCGCATTTAGAAAAGACTAATGGTGGTTTGGGAGTCTTAATGGCTGGAGTGCCTGGAGTCTCACCAGCAAAGATTGTCATTTTGGGAGCCGGTGTAGTGGGCCGCAATGCCTTGCAAATGGCAGTAGGAATGGGTGCTGATGTTTGCATCTTCGATCGCGACATTGAGCGCTTGCGTCAAATCGATATGTTCTATGGCAATCGTGTGAGAACCTTTTATTCGGATAGTTTATTAATTGAGCAAGAAGTGAGTGAGGCTGACGTCGTGATTGGGGCGGTCTTATTGCCAGGTGCGCAAGCCCCTAAACTGGTATCGCATGACATGATTAAAAAAATGAAACCAGGTTCAGTAGTGGTAGATGTTGCCATTGATCAGGGCGGATGTTTTGCAACTTCGAAGCCTACTACTCATGCAGACCCAACCTATGTGGTGGATGGCGTAATTCATTACTGTGTTGCCAATATGCCAGGAGCAGTTGCGAGAACATCTACCTTTGCACTAACCAACGCCACTTATCCATTTGTGGAGGCCTTGGCTAATCGTGGAGTGATGAAGGCGCTATCGATTGATCATCACCTGCGCAATGGTTTGAGTGTCCATAAAGGAGTGCTGACCTCTGAACCAGTTGGGAAAGCGCAAGGACTCAACTTTGCTTCTGCAGAGGAGTTATTGGCGGCATAGCAATATTATTCGCAAAATGGATGGGTCTAGTTACTACTGGGGGGCATTGGGATTTAAACTATCCCTTATACGCAAGAGATTGCGACTTCACTAAATTACTGGACTCGCCCAATACATGGATTTTTCAGCCTTAACTCTCTCTGCTGGAGTAGTTGCTTTGGCGGAGATGGGGGATAAAACCCAGCTACTCTCATTGATGCTTGCAGCACGCTACCCTAAGCAGGCGTTAGCTATTATTGCGGGCATTTTTATCGCCACGATTGCAAACCATGCTTGTGCCGCATTTCTGGGGCATTGGTTAACGACTTTGGTTTCACCTGATGTGATGCGCTGGATTTTGGGCTTGAGTTTCCTGGGAATCGGTTTGTGGCTATTAGTGCCTGATCATATTGATGACGCCGCTGGGTCCAAGGTAGCCGACAAAGCGCTGCAGGTATTTCTACTGACGGTGGGCTTATTCTTTTTGGCTGAGATGGGTGATAAGACACAAATTGCCACTATCGCCTTGGGGGCTCGTTATGAGGATGTGGTCTCTGTAACTATAGGCACCACATTGGGGATGATGTTGGCCAATGCACCCGCAGTCTGGATTGGTCAGAAGTTCACCAAGCGTATGCCTATTAAGTGGGTGCACGCGGTGGCGGCTGTCACCTTTATTGCCATAGGTATAGCCACCTTGATATGGGCTTGATTTAGAAGGTCAGCCAGTCTTTCGGCCTAGACTTAAAATAGGCTCATGAAAACTGATCTCCCACAGAGCTTTCGTCGGCTCGAGTACCTTCCGCCTATTTATACCTTCGATCAAGTCGAACTCGATATTGCTTTAGATCCAGCACGAACTATTGTGAAGAGTCGTATTGAGGTTTTGCCAGGCAAAAGTTTTAAGCCGGGAGCGCCTTTGGTTTTGGTGGGGAATGAGCTCGAGTTTGTTAGCCTGCGTATAAACGGCGAAGCCCATCGTCATTTTGAGCTAACCCCCGAAACGCTCACGATTCATTCTTTGCCTAACGAAGGTAAAGATAGGTTTGTCGTAGAAATTATTTGCGTCTGTGTCCCCGAGAAAAATACGACCTTGATGGGTCTGTATGTTTCCAATGGAAACTTCTTCACTCAGTGTGAGGCAGAAGGTTTTAGAAAGATTACCTATTTCTTGGACCGTCCAGATGTGATGGCCCGCTACCGAGTGACATTGCGTGCGCGTGAGGCGGAGTGTCCAGTGCTGCTATCTAATGGCAACTTACTTAGCACAGAAAAACTTCCAAACGGCTGGCATAGCGCCACCTGGGAAGATCCGTTTCCGAAGCCATCCTACTTGTTTGCCTTGGTGGCAGGTAAGTTAGAGTGCATTGAAGAAACCATTACTACTAGTAGCGGTGCGAAAAAGCTTCTGCAGATTTGGGTTGAGCCGCATGACCTCAAGAAGACTCGACATGCCATGGATTCTTTAATTGCTTCGATTCATTGGGATGAGAAGCGTTTTGGATTGGAATTAGATTTAGAGCGCTTCATGATCGTGGCGGTAAGTGATTTCAATATGGGCGCGATGGAGAACAAGGGTTTGAATATTTTCAACACCAAGTTTGTCCTTGCTCAACCTGAAACCGCTACAGATGCTGACTTTGCCAATATTGAAAGTGTTGTGGCGCACGAGTACTTCCATAACTGGACTGGTAACCGTGTTACATGTCAGGATTGGTTTCAGTTATCGCTTAAAGAGGGCTTAACGGTCTTTAGAGATCAGGAGTTTTCCGCTGATCAAATGGGTAGTGAATCCGGTAGGGCAGTAAAACGTATTGAAGATGTCCGCTTACTGCGTCAGCTGCAGTTCCCGGAAGATGCAGGTCCGATGGCCCATCCGATTCGTCCGGATGAGTACCAGGAGATTAATAATTTCTATACCGTTACCGTCTATGAGAAGGGTTCTGAGGTTGTTAGGATGTATCAGACCCTATTGGGTAAAGATGGATTCCGTAAAGGTATGGATCTGTATTTCAAACGCCATGATGGACAAGCAGTTACCTGTGATGATTTCTTAATGGCTATGGCGGATGCCAATAGTAAGGACCTATCTCAATTTAAGAATTGGTATAGCCAGGCAGGTACTCCGCGGGTAAAAGTTCAAGAACAATATGACTCTGCAAAAAAACAGTTTCAATTGACGCTCACCCAGAGTTGCGCACCAAGCCCTGGCCAGCCAGAGAAAAAGCCTTTCCACATTCCATTAAAAATGCGACTGCTGACTAAAGCGAATGATCAGAAAGAGCAATTACTGGAGTTGACACAAGAGACTCAAGCCTGGACCTTTGAGAATATAGAAGAGCGTCCGGTTCTCTCGATTAATCGAAATTTCTCGGCCCCGATCAATTTAGATTTTGAGCAGCCTGAAGCGGATCTCCTAACCTTGTTCTCAAGCGATGATGATGCATTTAATCGCTGGGAAGCTGGCCAGAAGTTGGCGATGAAAATGATTCTGAATAATCGATTGCCTGATGAAAATTTAATTAAGGCTTATCGCAATCTCCTTTTAGATCCTGATTTAGATCCCGCTTTTAAAGACCTAGCCTTAACTTTGCCAGCAGAGTCTTATTTGTATGAGCAATGTAAGAGCGTTGATCCGCAGCAAATTTTCACAGCGCGTCGCGCTTTCCGTCGAGAGATTGCTAAGCAACTTCAGCTCGAGTGGGCCGCCTTGTATCAACAAATGCAAACCCCTGGACCATTTAAGTCAGATGGGGTCAATGCAGGCAAGCGCGCTCTGAAGAATTTGGCATTAAGCATGTTGCTAGAAGCTGCTCCTGCAGTGTGGTCGCCAATGGCTGTGAATCAATATCAAACTGCTGACAATATGACTGACCGCTATGCCGCGTTATCGGCATTGGTGGTGCATGGCTCTAAACAAGCAAAAGATTGCTTAATTGATTTTTACAATCGATTTGCGAACGATGCTTTGGTAATCGATAAGTGGTTTGGCTTGCAATCGAGCCGTCCTCCTGTTGATGGTCTTGATTCCACACTCACTGAAGTGAAGAAGCTACGTGAGCATCCAGCATTTAAGATGAATAACCCAAACCGAGTACGCAGTGTCATCCATGCTTTCTGCGCCAATAATCCAGCGAGTTTTCATCAGGCGGATGGCAGTGGGTATGAGTTCTGGGCTGATAGCGTATTAGCACTAGACCCAATCAACCCCCAAGTTGCCGCACGGTTAGCTAGGGCTTTGGACCGCTGGCGTTTATTTGCTCAACCCTATCAAGATCGCATGAAAGCGGCTTTAGAGCGGGTTTCTGCATGCCAAACGCTGTCTCCGGATGTTAGGGAAGTTGTTGGAAAGGCGCTAGGTAACTAAGCTCCTTCAATAACAAGGCAAAATAGAGTCTATTAGAAGAAATCGGAGAATTACCTTTGTCCTCAAGTACGCATATCAATTTCAAGCAATATTTAACCTCTGCTAAGCCGGTGGGCGCTGCCATTCCTGCGGGCTTGCAAGAATTGCTTACTGCAGTGGTTAATACCTGTTCAACCTTAAGTCATGAAGTAGCGCAGGGCGCTTTAATTGGCTTGCTGGGTTCTGCGGGTACTGGCAACGTACAGGGTGAAGTTCAGCAAAAGCTCGACATCATTGCCAATGATTTATTGATTGATGGTGTGAAGGGCTGTAAATCACTGGCAGGTTTAGCCTCCGAAGAGATGGAGTTGCCAGTTCCAGTTCAAGGTACCGGTGATTACTTGCTATTGTTTGACCCACTCGATGGCTCATCCAACATTGATGTGAACGTTTCGATTGGAACAATTTTTTCTGTTCTAAAGAAACAGGATCCAAGTGCGCCTTTGCAAACTTCTGACTTCTTGTTATCAGGCCGCCATCAAGTTGCAGCGGGTTATGTGGTCTATGGCCCACAAACTACTATGGCTCTTACTTTAGGTGATGGTGTGGTGATGTTTACCTTGAATAAAGTGACTGGCGAATTTTTACTCATCAAGGATGAAGTCAAGATTTCTCACTCGACCAAAGAGTTTGCAATCAATATGTCTAATATGCGTCACTGGGCAGAACCAGTGCGTCGCTATGTGGATGAATGCTTGGCGGGTACAAGTGGCATACGCGACAAGGATTTCAATATGCGCTGGATTGCCTCCATGGTGGCTGATGTGCATCGTGTTCTATCTCGTGGCGGGGTATTTATGTACCCATGGGATCAACGTGAGCCACACAAGCCGGGTAAATTGCGCTTAATGTATGAAGCAAATCCTATGAGCTTCTTGGTAGAGCAGGCAGGCGGCGCCTCTACTAATGGCACAGATCTCATTATGGATTTGCAGCCAACGGATTTACATGAGCGTGTTTCAGTAATGTTGGGATCTAAAGAGGAGATTGATCGCATTGTGCATTACCATGCGTAATTGAGATTGCCCCTTGCAAATAAAAAACCCAATCGCTTGATTGGGTTTTTTATTACTTAAAAAGTTACTTTTAAGGCCTTACTTGTTCCTTAAGGTAAGCGAGTGATTCTTCAACTTGATCAATCAGAATCAGGCATATATCGCCAGCGGCAAGATCATTAAGAGCAGTATCAATTGCTTTGAACTCACCATGAATTTCTTTAATTTGCTTTGCCTTGGTGGCGCCAACCAAACCCTCTTGTAAGAGTTTTAGTACTTCGCCATCCTCACGACCACGTTGGCAGGCATCCTGATAGAGAATGACGTTATCAAAAGAGTTGCCCAAAATGCGGGTCAGATCACGAATATCTTCATCACGACGATCACCTGCGCCACTAACTACTACATGACTCTTATTGGGTTTCATCGCCTCAATAGCGCTTGTCAGGGCGCGCATCGCATCAGGATTGTGCCCGTAGTCAGCGATGACGGTGGCACCCTTGTGTTGAAACTGATTGAAGCGGCCTGGTACTGAATTGGCATCACTTTCAAAGCTATGCAGCCCACGAGCAATCTTTTCTGCATCAAGACCTAAGGCCCAGGCTGCACCAATGGCGGCCATTGCATTTTCTATTTGAAAACCAAGAACACCATTTTTCGTCAAAGGAATTTCGCTTACGGGGAAGCGATACATGATGCGCGATCCCTTTGATGCAACGATGTAAGTGCCATCAAAATAAATTACTTTTTTATTCTTGGCGCGATGGGCCGCAATGACTGGATGATGTTGGTTCTGAGCAAAGAAGATTACTCGGCCAGAGCATTTATCACCCATCTTCACGACCATTGGATCTGCTGCATTCAATACTGCGGCGCCAGTAGGGGCTACGTTTTGCACAATGACGCGTTTGAGGATGGCTAAGTCCTCAACGCTGGTGATGTAATTGAGGCCTAAGTGATCACCTTCGCCAATATTGGTGACTACAGCAACTTCGCAGCGATCAAAACCTAGGCCTTCGCGCAGCATACCGCCTCGTGCTGTTTCAAGAACGGCAGCATCGACATCGGGGTGCATCAAGACATTGCGCGCACTCTTAGGCCCACTGCAATCGCCGGTATCAATGAGGCGATGATTGATGTAAACACCATCGGTGCCTGTCATACCTACGCGTAGACCTGTTTCATTTAATAAATGAGAGATTAGGCGCACGGTAGTGGTCTTGCCATTGGTGCCGGTCACTGCAACCACGGGGATTCGGCCATCATCTCCGGATGGGAACATCATATTGATGATGTCTTCGCCTACTGGACGTCCTTTGCCGTAAGAAGGCTTTAAATGCATGCGTAATCCAGGGGCAGCGTTCACTTCAACGATGCCACCACCTTGTTGCTCCAATGGTTTATAGATCGACTCGCAGAGAATATCAACGCCGGCAATATCAAGACCAATCATCTGCGCAGCGGCAATGGCGCTTGCTGCTACATCAGGGTGAACATCATCAGTCACATCTGTTGCGGTTCCGCCGGTGCTAAGGTTGGCGTTATTGCGCAATAAAACACGCTCGCCGGTTTTGGGCACATGCTGTGGAGTCAGACCATTGCTTGCTAAATGCGCTAGGGCGATATCATCAAAACGAATTTTAGTGAGCGCTGTTGCATGTCCGTCGCCGCGCAATGGATTTTTATTCTCCATTTCAACTAGTTCAGCAACGGTGTGGGTACCATCACCAACTACTTGAGCAGGTTCACGCCGTGCAGCAGCAGAAAGGCGATTGCCAACTACCAATAAACGGTAGTCTGCACCAGGAAGATAGCGCTCAACAATGGTTTCACGACCAAAGGCTTGGGTCACGATAAATCCAGCGCGCACTTCTTCTTCGGTTTGAATATTGGCTACGACACCTTTGCCTTGGTTGCCGTCTTTTGGCTTGAGCACAATGGGGCCACCAATTTTTTGAGCGGCACGCCAAGCATCGTCAGCAGTAGTAACAACCTCGCCAATAGGTACTGATACACCAGCAGCAGCAAGTAAATTCTTAGTGAGCTCTTTGTCCTGCGCAATTGCTTCTGCAATCGCACTGGTATTACTCGTTTCTGCGGCCTGAATTCGTTTTTGTTTGCTACCC
Source organism: Polynucleobacter sp. JS-Polo-80-F4 (assembly GCF_018881965.1). Classification (GTDB taxonomy): domain Bacteria; phylum Pseudomonadota; class Gammaproteobacteria; order Burkholderiales; family Burkholderiaceae; genus Polynucleobacter. Next base: position 166,723 of record NZ_JACVPI010000001.1, on the reverse strand, counting down.
CAACCAAATTGCACCATGCTGCCTTCAGTCATTCGACGGAAAGGAATGTTGCGTTGAACAGCGGCATCAACGATCGAGCCCGTACTAGGCCCAAGACGAACATCTTCATAGAGTGCTTCTAATTCGGATAGTGCGGCAGCCAGGTCAAACGGCGCATCATTGAGGGTTGCTTGAATTAAAGCAAAGGCAAAGTCAAAGGCCATGCGACCCACAACTTCTTCGATATATTCCACAACAACTTGATAGACGCCAACATCAATAGTTTGAACGGTACGACTAAAGGTTACTGGGCAACCTGCCTGAGCCTGGAGTCCAAGTGCTGCATGCTCAAGGGCGTGGGCCATTGAAAGTACTTCATTGTGGCCTCCGCGTCGCATGCTACCTAGCTGTGGAAAGCGTTCCCGAATCTTGGTTTCAAATTGAGGAATGGAGTCAATAGAACGCTCTGACTCATCACAAGAAACAATTGCTTCTAAGGCGGTATGGCGGCTCCATAAATTCGGGCCGCGCAACATGCGAATACGGGTGATTTCCAATTAAGCCCCTGTAGCGATAGTGGCATCAGGCACGAATGTTTCTGCGCCTGCTTCAATAACATTAAACGGAATGTCTAGAGCCCAGGCTGCAGCAATAGCCGCGCCTAAGTTCATGGTCTTCCAAGGAGAAGTGCGGCTAGCTTCTGAGTGGCGTGGCACGGGAATAGATTTCTGATCCAACTTGCCAGACTTCAGAGTAATTTGTTGTTTACCAATGGCAACTGCGCGTCCACCATCTAGTAAGTGATTTTTGATAATCTCAGAGTCGGGATTTTCGCTAAAGAAAATGACCTGACCATCGCAAAGCTCAGCCATCTGCACGCACATTGGATCATCGGCATTGAGAACCGCAACGCCCGTTGGGAGTACGACATCTATTTGAGTGCGCACAACACTGAAGACTTGATCTTCATCGTAAATTGCGTACTGCGGAAAATTTGCCTTTGGATCAACGTTGAGCACTACGCCAACTTGGCAACGATCATAGGCTAAGCCTTCAATCAACATCGACAAATGATTATTCTCAATTACTACAGCTTCTACTGCACGATTGAGTAATGTGCGACGAGCATTTTCCCAATTAGATGAGTTGGAGTTGGGGATAGCGCGATTGCCAAAAAATAGCCCTTTGCTGCAAGACAATCCAACGTAGACATTGGTTAAGCGCAGGAAGTGGGCAATCATTTCAGATACAGGGGTTTTGCCATGTTCCCCACAGACGCCGACTACGGGAATGCGGAAATCCGCCCCAGGAGGGAAGAGGTGATTAGCAATCTCAACACCCACTGGCTGTGGTTTACCACTCGCAGGTTTTAAGTGCATCAATAAGCCTGGGCCAGCATTGACTTCAACAATGGCAGCGTTTTGTTCGGCGAGTGGCTTACTAATGTCTTGGGCCACTAGATCAACACCCGCAATTTCGAGCCCAACGACACGAGCAGCCAAGGCAACTTGACTCGCTACATCAGGATGAATTAAATCAGTGACATCAAAGGCTACGTTGCCGTTACTTTGGATTAAGACTTTGTGGTCAGCAGCAGGAATGCTGCTACCAGTTAATTGTTGGCGCGCTAATTCGAGTTCTACTGCAGAATCAATCCGAACAGGATTAAGAGGGTGCTCTTCAGCAGTGCCACGACGCGGATCAGAATTAATCTGAATCTGAATCAGTTCATGAACAGTGTGCTTGCCATCACCAGTTACCCAAACCGTTTCACCTTTTGCTGCGGCAACTACTTTATTGCCAACCACTAGCAAGCGATGTTCGTCTCCCACAATGTGACGCTCAACTAATACTTCGCTACCTTCGTCAATCGCAACCGCATAAGCAGCTTCAATTTCTTGTTGGGTATAGAGATTAATAAATACTCCACGACCATGATTGCCGTCGATGGGTTTGACTACAACTGGCAGACCAATGTCTTGCGCAGCCTCCCAAGCATCATCAGGGCTGGTGACGGTTCTGCCCTCAGGCGTAGGAACACCAGCGCTACGTAGCAAGCTTTTCGTTAAATCTTTATCGCGAGAAATCGTTTCCGCAATCGCGCTGGTTTGATCAGTCTCTGCAGTCCAGATGCGGCGTTGCTTGGCGCCATAGCCTAGCTGAACTAAGTTACCTTCAGACAAGCGAATCGATGGAATGCCGCGCTCCTCAGCTGCATTGACGATGCATGCAGTGCTTGGGCCGAGCAAGAGATCGTCGCCGAGTTCACGAAGATTTTCAATAATGGTCTGAGCTTCAACTACACAATCTTTGTTATCTTGAGCTAGGGCAAGATACAAATCACGCGCGTACTTAAGGGCTGTGAGTGTGACTTCCTCGTTAATGGCGCTCACCATGACTTTGTAGACACCGCGCCTATCGCCGTCACGTGCTTTGCCAAAGCCGCCGGGAATACCAGCTAAGTTTTGCAACTCTAAAGTGAGATGTTCCAGAATATGAGCAGGCCAGGTGCCTTCTTCAACTCGCTTTAAAAATCCGCCAGTTTCGCCATAACTGCAGCGATGCTCGACAAGACTTGGGAGTGCTTTGACAAGGCGGTCATAAAAGCCGGGAATGAGATTAGAAGGGTAGTCCTCTAAATCACCAATATCGAGCCATACCTCTATGACTGGATGGTAAGTCCACATATTGGGGCCACGGAGATGCTTAACGCTCAGAATCTCGATGGATTTATCTAGTAATTGGGGCATATGCAGTGTTGCGATGGCCGACGCCAAGGTTTTGGCGTTGACGCGTCAGATAGTCTCTCTGTTTCTAATAGTTATTGAAAAACTCACAAAAATAGCAAAAATACATAAAAAGGCCTAGTTACACAATTTAACGGCTTTTAGGCCTCTAAAGTTGACATGAGTAATAAATCTAAATAATTCAGCTCCACTATACTTTTAGGGTCAATGAAGCCACAAATACTACCTTTTGCTCCCATGCTGCCAAGCTACTGGGAGGCTGTTTTAGTTGATCCAAACTCCCCTGTAAAGAGCCCTGAAGCCCTACTAGCATGGGTTGAGCTCGATCTGGATGTCGAGTTACGCTTTGAAAAAAGCCTGCTTTTGCTCAGCGAACAAGGTCTATTTTGGACGGATGGGAAGGTATTTGAGTCTTGGAAGTTGGAGACCAGCACCCATTTGGTCCACGGCGATCATGCTGGAGTAGGGCATTTACGCCTAGAAACTGCTGAAAAATTACTAAAGTCTTGGAATTTCACTTTGGCAGTGAATCCACAGGTTCTTCGTCTGCAATCGAGCTTTAAACAGCTGACTCGCGGTGAAGAAATCAACAACGGTGAAGTCAGTGAATACGACAAACAGGTTTGCCCAGTTTGCTTGAGCCCAAAGCCCGCGAATTCTGATTCATGCCCAACCTGTGATCCTGAAGATGATGCGCCACCATCTACTTGGACGCTCTTTAAGCTCTGGCGTTTTGCTCGTCCCTATAAAAAGCAATTGTTACTAGGTTTTGTATTAACTCTGCTATCTACAGGCGCGACTTTAATACCGCCGTATCTCACTATGCCGTTGATGGATCATGTATTGATTCCCTATGAGCGCGGCAATCCGATTGATTTTCATTTGGCCAGCATGTATCTCTTGGCTTTATTTGGCGCCGCAATTGTTGCTTGGGGACTGGGTTGGTGGAAAACCTATCTTCTTGCATTGGTCAGCGAACGTATTGGTGCGGATCTACGCAATACTACTTTTGAACATTTACTCAAACTGTCGCTTGAATATTTTGGCGGCAAGAGAACGGGTGATTTGATTGCCCGTATTGGCGCTGAGACTGATCGTATCTGCGTATTCCTTTCCCTTTACGCACTTGACTTTGCAACCGATGTCTTGATGATCACTATGACTGCGGCGATCCTGGTGTCTATTGATCCTTTGCTGGCTTTGGTTACCTTGGCGCCTTTGCCATTCATTGTATGGATGATTCATGTAGTACGCGATCGTCTACGTTTTGGTTTTGAAAAGATCGACCGCATTTGGTCAGAAGTAACCAATATTTTGGCTGACACTATCCCAGGCATTCGTGTGGTCAAAGCATTTGCACAAGAAGACCGCGAACTCAAGCGCTTTGTAGATTCCAATAAACATAATCTGCAGATTAATGATCGTGTAAATCGCGTGTGGGGATTATTTTCACCAACAGTAACTTTGCTTACTGAAACGGGCTTGCTCGTAGTGTGGGGATTTGGTATTTGGCAAGTGGCCCATCAGAAAGTCACAGTAGGTGTCTTGATTGCATTCTTGGCATATATCGGACGTTTCTATATTCGCTTGGATTCTATGAGTCGCATTGTTTCTCACACACAGAAGGCAGCCGCTGGCGCTAAGCGAATCTTTGATATCTTGGATCACGTCTCTAGCGTTCCTGAGCCAATCAATCCGGCGCCATTGGGTGAGGTAAAGGGTCGTATCTCCTTACGGGGCGTGGGTTTTCGCTACGGCAACCGTGCAGTCACTAAAGGCATTGATTTAGATATTGCTCCAGGTGAAATGATTGGCCTAGTCGGTCATAGTGGTTCAGGGAAGAGTACTTTGGTGAACTTGATCTGCCGCTTCTATGATGTCAGCTCTGGTTCTGTCTCATTAGATGGGCGCGACATTCGTAGTATTGCCATTTCCGACTATCGCAAGCGTATTGGTTTGGTATTGCAAGAGCCATTCTTATTCTTTGGCACGATTGCAGAAAACATTGCCTACGGTAAACCAGATGCAACTCGCGAAGAAATCATCGAGGCTGCACGTGCAGCGCATGCCCATGAATTTATTCTTCGCCTTCCTCTAGGTTATGACTCCTTAGTAGGTGAGCGTGGGCAATCTTTATCTGGCGGTGAGCGTCAACGCATCTCAATTGCACGTGCACTGCTGATTAATCCAAGCATTCTGATTTTGGATGAAGCAACATCATCAGTAGACACCACCACTGAAAAAGAAATTCAGCGTGCATTGGATAACTTAGTTAAAGGCCGCACAACGATTGCAATTGCCCACCGCCTCTCCACCTTAAGAAAAGCAGATCGCTTAGTGGTGTTAGATAAAGGTGAAATTGTGGAGATCGGCTCACATGACCAACTGATGGAAGCCCAGGGTGCCTATTACACCTTGTATCAAGCCCAGCTGCGTCATGCTGCGGAGCTTGTAGAAGGCGGCGCTATCGGTGAAAGTTTGGAAGAAGATCAAGCAGAGAAACAAGAAGAGCAGCTCGAAGAAGTTGCTAAGAAAATTGGAGGCGGGGTATGACGCAAGTCAATCAATCCACCCATCAATTCGAACGTGATGCGCTAGGTCGACTTGTCTTTACTGATAGCAAGGGCGAGCGTCATGTTGGCGTTCATCCGGTGCGCGCTTTCCCAATTACTGCACCTGGTGCTGGCATTGGCATCATGAATCAATCAGGCAAAGAGCTTTGCTGGTTCCCAAACATGGCTGCGATTTCTGAAGCGGAGCTGGGGCTGATCGAAGAAGAGCTAGCTGAGCGTGAGTTCATGCCGGTCATCCAAAAAATTACCAATGTCTCAACATTTGCTACTCCAAGTATTTGGGATATCGAAACGGATCGTGGCCCAACCCGAATTCGTCTCAAGGGTGAAGAGGACATTCGTAGGATCGCAGGCAACACATTGCTCATTGCTGATTCCAATGGATTGCAGTTCTTAATTCAAGACTCCACACAGTTGGATAAAGTTAGCAAAAAGCTTCTAGACCGGTTCCGCTAAAAAAGATTCGTCGCACCAATCCCAATTCGGCAGGCAACACCAAGGTATTTTTCCCTCACCCTGGTGGGCAAACCTTCTGTTTCCCTCAAATTTAATTAATTTCCTTTAAAAACAGAGAGTTATGACTCTCTTGCCTGCCTTTTGGGCTTGTTGCACTGCAATAGTATTAGGGTTATACTCTAGGTACTAACCCTTAAGGAGATTCAAATGACTGTTTTATTGAATATGATCAACCAGCTTTTCACAGAAAGCAAAACAAGCCAAGACCAGGCTGCTCGTCACTATGATTTCGACGGCGCTTACCGCGGCATGTAATTTTTAAAATTACAACAACTCAAAAGCCACCTTCGGGTGGCTTTTTTGTTTTCTGGTGCCTCTAGATTTTGGTGCAACACCGACCCTGGTATTCCTTGAGAAAGCTTATATTTCATGGGGTTATGGCAAGGGTAATCACTAGTGTGGATTTAAAGAAAACTTGATTAGTGTCAAGTCTTTGCAGGTTTAAATGCTTAAAAATCACTTAACCCAAATTTCTGGGTGTAATGAGTATTTATAAAAAAGTAAAAATAGGAGATTCAGGATGAGCGGCGAGAAAACTGCAGGACCTTTAGGGGGTCGTTGGTTTCAGCTACTAATTGGCATCATTTGTATGTCAATGATTGCAAACTTGCAATACGGTTGGACTTTGTTTGTAAACCCAATTGACGCTAAGTTCGGTTGGGGTCGTGCAGCTATTCAAGTTGCATTTACTATTTTCGTGTTGACTGAAACTTGGTTAGTTCCAATCGAGGGTTACCTCGTTGATAAGTTCGGCCCACGTCCAGTAGTATTTTTCGGTGGCATCTTGTGTGGCATTGGTTGGATGATGAATGCTCATGCAGACACTTTGACAATGCTTTACACGGCAGCTGCTGTAAGTGGTGTTGGCGCTGGCGCTGTTTATGGTACTTGCGTAGGTAATGCGCTCAAATGGTTCCCAGATCGTCGCGGTTTAGCTGCTGGTATGACAGCTGCTGGCTTTGGTGCCGGTTCTGCATTGACTGTGATTCCAATTGCAAACATGATTGCAAACCAAGGCTATCAAGATGCATTCTGGTTCTTCGGTATCTGGCAGGGCGCAATTGTTGTGGTCTTGAGCTTGTTGCTTTCTAAGCCTATCAAAGGTGCTATCACTACAGTTAAGGCAGCTGTTGCTCAGACTCGTAAGGATTTCCGCCCAATGGAGATGGTTAAGCAGCCTGTGTTCTGGATCATGTATCTCATGTTCGTGATGGTTGCGGCTGGTGGCTTGATGGCTACTGCGCAATTAGGCCCAATCGCTAAAGACTTCCAGATTGCTGGCGTAACAGTGAGCTTGATGGGCTTGGCATTACCTGCGTTGACATTTGCCTTGACCGTTGACCGTGTGCTGAACGGCTTGACACGTCCTTTCTTCGGTTGGGTATCTGACAAGATCGGTCGCGAGCAAACTATGACTCTTTGCTTCACATTTGAGTGCTTAGGTATTCTTGGTTTGTACTACCTTGGTCGCGATCCAGTAATGTTTGTTTTGTTGACTGGTTTAGTGTTCTTTGCATGGGGTGAGATTTACAGCTTGTTCCCATCAACTAACGCCGATACATTTGGATCAACTTATGCTGCTGGTAATGCGGGTCTCCTCTACACAGCAAAAGGTACAGCTTCATTGTTAGTTCCTTTGTCTAGCGTATTGGTAGCCACTACTGGTGGTTGGGAGGCGGTATTCTGGGTTGCTAGTATCTTGAATGGTACAGCTGCAATCTTGGCTTGGTTTGTATTGCGCCCAATGCGTCGCAAACTCATCGAGCGCTCTGCTTCAATGTAATACAGGTTAAAAGCCTAATAAAAGGGGTCTTCGGACCCCTTTTTTATTGCTGAAAATCAGTTAAAATCTCCTCACCATGAATTTCTCCAAAAACCGCCTCATTCATTGGATTGCCGCATTTGCAATCGCAATGAGTGCACTTGCGCCTGCCGCATCTCAAGCAATTTCGCTTGCTAAGCATGGCCAAGGTTTTGCCATGGAGATTTGTTCAGCAGATGGCAATAAGATGCAAATTGATGTTCAGGTTGATGATCAAGAGCTTGCAGACCAAATGCAGCCTTGTCCTTATTGTGTAGCTCAAAACAGCATCATTCCAGCATTCAATACCAATCTGACATTTCAGGCGCCGCAAACTTTATCCTTATTGCCAGCGCTTTTTTATCAATCACCCAAGCCACTTTCTGTTTGGGTAACCCCACCCTCAGCAGCACCTCCAGCACAAGCCTAAATATTTTTAGGGCATAGCAAAGCTATGTAGTGAGCAATAGGGCGCCAGCCAAGTTGCAGACATATTGTGTGGGGAACTAAATGTTGTTGCGGAAGAAGAAAATCAGTGCATGCATAGGCATGCTTTTTGGATTAGCGCTCTTTAATGCGCAAGCGCAAATTGCGCCGCCACCTGACTACGATCAGAAACTCAAGAGCGTTACCGTAACGGCCACCCGTTCTGGTACGTCATTAGATGAGATCCCTCTCAATACAACGGTTCTGACTAAAGAGGCTCTGGAAGTCGCTCCGGATCAAACCATTGATCAAATCTTAAAGAACGTACCAGGCGTTATTTTGAATGACACGCCTTATTACCAAAAGGATCCAACCGGACAGAGTATTAACGTGCGTGGTCTTGGTAATGCCAGAACTTTGGTGCTGATTGATGGCGTTCCTGCTAATGATGCATTTTATGGAACGGTGCAGTGGAACTTGGTTCCCATGTCTTCGATTGACTCAGTTGAGTTTATTCGTGGTGGTGTATCTAGTCTGTGGGGTAACTACGGCATGGGTGGTGTAATTAACATCAAGACCAAAACACCAGTCAATAGTCAGCAAGAAGTATCAGCAAGTTATGGTGCATTTGGTACTGGTAACGTAGCAGCTTCCAAGGATCTGATTGCTTCTGAAAATCTTCAACTTCGATTCTCGGCTGATTACTTCAATACCGATGGCTATCAAAATATTGCAACCATCTCACCCGCATCTCCAACCAGTATTAAGAACGGTCAGGGCGATGCCGCTTCCCATAACTCCAACGTGAGGATGCAGGGCTATTTCAAGGCTACTCAAGACACGAATGGTTTCTTCCGTCTTGGGTATCACACGATGTCTGACCTCTCTTCAGGCTATTCTTTTGCAACCAATATCATGCAAGAAACGGATTTGGCTGGCGGAACAACTACCCGCCTAGATGACAAGTCAAAGGTGGATGTCAATTTCTTTTATATGAATACGGGCTTTAATAAGCAGAATGGCTCGACCACAACTACTCGGTCAAATAATATTCCAGCCAACACGCCCTATATCAATGCCAATTACAAAGACCCCTACAACACTGTAGGTGCCTCTGCTCAATACACGCAAGAGACAGTAGGATTGATTGATCAGTATGTAGTGGGGGTTGATGCACGGAATATTGCCGGTTCAAACCAAACCAATAACTTACTTTCTAATGGTGTTTCGTCAGCAGTGAACTATGCCCAAGGCCAGCAAACCTTCTACGGCTTGATGGGGCAGTTGAAATCGAAGGCTGAGTCATTTCCGTTGGAAACAACTTTAGCGGCGCGTATTGATCAGTGGAATAGCCAAACCCCCACTAATTACAATGCGGGGTCGAATGGTGCAAATCCTGTTTATCAAAATGTCCCTAGTCAAAGTAAGACGCAATTTAGTCCTACCCTAGGCTTGTTGTACAAGATGAATCAAGATTGGGATCTGCGATCTGCGGCTTATCAAGCTTTTCATGCCCCCGGAATGAACAACACGCTTCGTAGTTATGGTTCGGGCAATGGCTATTCTTTTGCGAATCCAAACCTCACGCCTGAAACAATGACGGGCTATGAGGTTGGGACAGACTATCGTTGGAAGGGTGGCTTTGCCCAGTTGACCGCATTTAATAATTACATTCAAAATGCAGTTGCAAGTTACAGTCTTTCTACGAGTAGCGCTACTGATAAGGCGCTGGCTCAGCAATTGTGTGGCGCATCTACTGTTTGGACTGGGCAGAATAGTCAGTATGGCGCTTGCGCTTCAGCGCAAAGTCTAAGTTACTACACGAATAAGCAAAATCTCTTGAGTCAAGGTATTGAGTTTCAGTTCCACCACGACATTAGTTCGCAGTGGGCTACGGATATGAACTATGCGTTTACAAGTACCAAATTGACCATGAGTGCAACTAGTGACCCAACCAATAAACAGGTGGGAGGCGTACCTCAAAACATTGCTGGTGGAGGTTTAACGTATTACCCAGTGCCGCAAGCTAGTTTGACTGCAACAGTCCGTTATGTCGGCAGCTCTTGGCTGAATACCTCCAATACCTTACCCGTGGCAGCTTATACAGTTGTTGGTTTGCGTGCTAACTACGAAGTAACTAAAAATGCCACTGTTTATGCATCTGCAGTGAACTTGTTTAATCGCCAGTACATTACATTTGGTACCGGTAGCAACAATTCCAGCTACATTGTGGGTATGCCCCAAGCAATTTCTGTGGGTGCACGTATCATCTTCTAATGGCAAATCCACTTATTCGCTCTTTGAGCCGTCCAGCTTTGCTTAGTGCACTCCTAATGGGTGTGCTGAGTTTTGGTGTGCGTGCGCAAATGCAAATGGATCATTCGTCGATGACTGGTTCAAAGTCTAAGAATATCTGTCTGAGCGCTGGCCTAGAGTGTGCCAACGCTGCTACACCGTTTTTTACATCGGATGGGAAGTTGTTGCTTTCATGGACTGCCAATGGAGTGGTATCGGTTGCTCAATCTGCTGACCTTGGAAAGTCATTCTCACCCCCAGTCAAAATTGCAGAGCATGGCAAGTCATTGGATGCCGGCGCTGATGCTCGCCCACAAATTGTGGCCGATAAGCAAGGTAATGTATTTTTAGCTTATGCGTTCTTTAAAGATGCCAACTGGAACGCGCAAATTAATACCGCTCGCTCGATTGATGAAGGTAAAACTTTTACCCCTCCAGTGTCTTTGGTAAAGGATGGCTCTAGCCAACGCTTTCCCTCGGTATTGATTAAACCAGACGATTCAATCTTTATATCTTGGATTGATAAGCGTTTGGTAGCCGCTGCAAAGCAGGGTGGCGAGAAACGTTTAGGTGGCTCGATTGCGTATTCTTTCTCTCAGGATGGTGGTAATAGCTTCCAGCCAGAGCGCTTCGCTAATGAGAGTAGTTGCGAATGCTGTCGCATTGCAGGTGGCCTTGATCCAAAAGGCAGTCCAGTAGTGGCGTACCGCGCCATATTCCCCGGAGGTATTCGAGATCATGCAACCCAGGTAATTTCAGAAAAAGGTGCGCAGCCTATTCGTCGTGTGGCTGATGACGATTGGAAAACAGATGCTTGTCCACATCATGGGCCATCTATTACAGTTTCTGGAGTAGGAAAATTTCACGTTGCCTGGTATACCCAAGGTAGCAAGCGCTCAGGCGTGTTTTACGCTAACTCTAGTAACCAAGGCATCAGTTATTCAAAGCCTAGTAGGGTGGGTTCTGAAGGCGCCAATGTTTCTAGGCCCTATTTATACTCATCAGGGCAAAAGGTTTGGCTAGTTTGGAAGGAATTTGATGGGAATAAGTCATCGGCATACCTTAAAGAGTCTATCGATGATGGCAGTACGTGGAGTTCACCTAAAATGTTATTCAGTACAGCAGGGTATAGCGATCACCCTCTGTTGTTATCGCGAGGTCAAGAGGTATTTTTATCTTGGTTGACTCGCGATGATGGTTATCAATTAATGAGTATTGGACAACAGTAATGAAGCTATCTTGGCTTTCTATTCTCGCCGCTGTATTCCTTTTTATCACTGGGTCAGCACTGGCCGATACAGTCACTTTGAAGCCTTATCAAACTGGGGATTGGAAATCCATCACAAAGACTGAAAATGGAGCACCGCTAGCGGTCCATTTTTGGGGTGTCACCTGTCCGTCGTGTGTGAAAGAGATGCCGCAGTGGGGGCAGTTCTTGAAGAAGAATCCAAATACAAAGATAGTTTTTATTCAGGTTGATGATGTATCCCAAGATTCAATGAAAAAAATGCTGAATAAGGCTGGACTTGATAAAGCAAATAACTATTACATTGCCGCACCATTTGATGAGCGTGTGAGATTTGAGATTGATCCGCAGTGGCATGGTGAAACGCCAACAACCATCGTGATTGATAAGAGCGGTAAAGCCACTCGTAAAACGGGCTTGGTTGATTTTCAGAAACTGCAAAGTTTATTAGCTATTAAATCGTAATTAAATTAATGATCCCTTACTAGGAGAGTATGAAATGAAAGCCACTCTATTAAAAACACTATTGATTGTTGCTGGTGTAGCGATCACTGGCAGCGTCTTTTCGCAAGGGGTTTCTAAAACCGTGACTACCAATGCAATCAGGATTGAGGATGCCTATACACGTGCCACAGTACCAGGTCAGCAGGTTGCTGGCGGCTTTATGAAGATTGAAAATAAAGGCTCTGCCGATCAACTTATTTCGGCAAGCTCACCAGTTGCTGGTGAAGTGCAATTGCATGAAATGGCAATGGACGGGAACATCATGAAGATGCGTCAGGTAAAGGACATTGCATTACCAGCAGGCGGTGCCGTTGAGTTAAAGCCAGGTGGTTTGCATCTCATGTTCATGAACATCAAAGCACCTTTAACTGCCGGTGAAACTGTGCCTGTGAAATTGAAGTTTGCTAAAGCGGGTGAGGTTGATGTGAAAATGCCAGTAAATCCAATGAGTGCTGGCCATGGTGGAGCAATGAAACACTAAGTAATGCGAAGTAACAGAAGAATTAAAAAAGCCCCTAGTGTTACTTAGGGGCTTTTTAGCAAGGGCGATCAAGTCATTTAGATTTTTAAATCTAAATCCGTTACCGCTCCTTTGCTAGCACTGCTTGCGAGGCTTGCATATTTAGCCAGCAGGCCGCGCGTATAGCGTGGCTTGGGTTGAACCCAAGCTGCACGACGCTTCGCAATTTCTGCTTCATCCACGTTCAACTGAATCAATAACTTGTGCGCATCGATCGTCACAGAGTCGCCTTCATGAATGAGGGCAATCGTACCGCCTACATAAGCCTCAGGAGCCACGTGACCAACAACCATGCCCCAAGTTCCACCAGAGAAGCGACCATCGGTGATAAGACCAACAGACTCGCCTAAGCCTTGACCAACAAGGGCTGAGGTTGGGGCAAGCATCTCGCGCATGCCAGGACCGCCTTTAGGGCCTTCATAACGAATCACAACGATGTCGCCATCTTTGATCTTTTGCGCCATGATCGCTGCCATTGCATCATCTTCAGAATCAAAGACACGTGCAGGACCAGTAATAGACGGATTCTTGAGGCCAGTAATCTTGGCTACACAACCCTCAGGGGAGATATTGCCCTTGAGAATGGCTAAGTGACCTTGCTTGTACAAAGGATTATCTAAAGTACGAATCACTTTTTGATCAGCGCGTGGTACGGATGGCACATCCTTTAATACTTCAGCAATAGTTTTACCAGTAATAGTCATGCAATCGCCATGGAGTAAACCACCATCGAGCAAAATCTTCATGACTTGTGGAATGCCACCAGCTTGATGCAGATCAGTTGCAAGATAAGTGCCAGATGGTTTCATATCCACGATCACTGGAACACGTTTACGAATACGCTCAAAGTCATCAATCGTCCAATCGATTTCAGCAGCGCTGGTAATGGCCAAGAAATGCAACACTGCATTGGTAGATCCACCAACTGCCATGATCACGCTAACTGCATTCTCGATGGATTTTTTAGTAATGATGTCGCGTGGACGAAGGTTATTTTTTACAGCCTCAACCAGGACGCGTGCTGATTCAGCGGCGCTCACTACCTTCTCTTCATCAACGTTGGCCATCGTAGAGGAGTAGGGCAAGCTCATGCCTAAAGCCTCAAATGAAGAGCTCATGGTGTTTGCTGTGTACATGCCGCCACAAGATCCGCTACCAGGACAGGCGTGTTGTTCAACACCTTTTAAATCTTCTTCACTCAATCGACCAGATGTAAATTCACCTACCGCTTCAAATGCAGAAACAATATTGAGTTCCTTGCCCTTGTAATGACCTGGCTTGATCGTGCCGCCATAGACATAGATGCCCGGTACATTGGTACGCGCTAAAGCCATCATGCCACCTGGCATATTTTTATCGCAACCACCAATGACGACAACACCATCTTGCCAAAGGCCATTTACACAAACTTCAATACTGTCAGCAATCACTTCGCGTGAGACGAGCGAGTATTTCATACCCTCGGTGCCCATGCCGATACCATCAGAAACTGTTGGCGTACCAAACACTTGTGCTTTTGCGCCAGCTGCCTCTAAAGCATTAACAGCAGCATCAGCTAATTTTTGTAATCCACTGTTGCAAGGAGTAATGGTGGAGTGACCATTCGCAACGCCAACCATTGGCTTTACGAAATCCTTTTCTTCGTAACCCATTGCGTAATACATCGAACGATTAGGTGCGCGAGCGACCCCTTCGGTGACCATGCGCGAGCGTTCATTTAGGCGTTTCATGCTTATTACTCCAGAAAAGGTTTGTGTCGAAAGGCTCTATTGTGCCGTGAGATGGGTTCCGGGGTGGCTAAGATGCAATGAGTCTCCCAACCCATTCTTTATGTTGCAATGCAATATAAATATACCAATGAAATCATTGATTTAGATCTAAATGTTAGCTAGACAGCTAATAGCTTAGTGAAAGACGCTGCAGTACATTAAGTTATTAATAACTTTTCCTTTGAATTCAATGACTAAAGTCGGCCATATTTACCTAATTGATGATGATGAGTCAATGCGCATTTCTCTGTCCAGAATGCTGCGTGAATTGGGCTACCTCGTTGATGACTATGCATCTGCCACTGTTTTCTTGGAAAAATCAGTGCCTGTGTCACCTGCTGTCATTTTGTTAGATATGCAGATGCCGGATATGAGCGGTCTAGATCTACAGGAAAAACTCCAGAAACATGGTCGCAAGACACCTATTGTGTTTGTTAGCGGTCAAAGTCACCCCCACCAAATCGTTCAGGGCCTCAAGAAGGGGGCCTTAGATTTCCTATTCAAGCCATTTAATTTAGAAGAGCTCTTAAAGGCGGTTGCAGATGCGATTGAGTTTGATAGCCGTCAGCTTAAGCGTGTTTCATTGGATGTTGAGGCCAAGAAGGCTTACGAAAGTTTGACCCCGAGAGAGCGTGAAGTTTGTGGATGGCTCGTTAAAGGGCTTTTAAACAAAGATATCGCTGTAAAGCTAGGAACCACGGATGCCACAATTAAGGTTCATAAAGCCAGAGTGATGGACAAAATGCATGCGGATTCTCTCCAGGTATTGGTGAAGAAGTATCTAGAGTCCGATCTTGAGAATCATCCTTTAAGCACTTAGCTTTGTAGCTAATTACCCTTGCACCATTTTGGTATTACTATCAATCTTATTATTTCTATATGAGACGGTTGCTGCGCAGTGAATAAACCAGCCAAACTTCCTGAGATTCGTAAAGAGGCATTTACCAAGGCTAGAGAAAGTCTTGGTTTAAGCACGAAAGATTTATCGGGCATGGCTTGCCTCTCTGTTCGTCAAATTGAGCAGATTGAAAATGGCGACAGCAGTAGTTTCTATGGTGACCAAGTTAAATTTACGGCAGCAAAAAAAGTAGCTGGTCTATTAAAGCTGACCCCAGAAGAGGCATTTGATTTTTCTGGAATTGCGCAACCCGCCAAAGCAGCGGAAGTCGAAGTGAAATTGCAGGAGGAGACAAAAGCCTCTGCAGTAGAAAAAAAAGCAAAGCCTGAAAAAGCAAAAGAAACAGAACAGGCAAAAGCATCAAAAGAACAGCAAGAGCCAACTGCAGCAGTAAAAGCCCCTGACCCAAAACCTGAAAAGGTCAGCGCAAGCAAAATCTCTGAAAGCATTCTTGACTATAGAGTAAAGTCAAAATCTTCAGCTGACCCTAAAAAGAAACTCTTCCTACTATTAGCAATTGGTGCAGCGGTTATTTTTTCTGTAGTGAACTTACGCCCTTTATTTTTTCCTGAGCCAGCAAAAGAGGAAGTAGTCATCATTCAAGAGGTGGCTCCAGAGCCTGCGCCGCCGGACGCCGTAGCTGACGCAAAGTCAGCCCCAGCAATAGCGCCAGAAATCGTTCCTGTAACAGTTTCTGCCGAATGCCCGCCTACAGATGCCTCAGTGATCAATTACAAGCCTGAAGCGCCTAAAAAGGCCGGCGATATGGTCTACCTACAATCAAAGACTGCTCAAACAGTTTGCGTAGTCGATGCTACTGGCAAGACCCAGAACAAAACTTTGGAGCCTGGTGTTGGTGTGAGCGTCTTCGGTAAGCCGCCATTAAAGGTGCTTACTAGCGGATTAAATCAGGTGGATTTGTACTTCCAGGGTGCAAAGGTGCGCATCGGCAATACGACTGGCAAAACCATTCTTTTGGAGCCAGCTGAAATCATTCAGCCAATAACTCCATCAACAGCTTCAGACTCTCAGTTACGTTAATCCAAATAAAAACAGCGACTCGTTAAGTCGCTGCATTTGCTATTACATTAAAGCTAGTGTTATACAGCTGCGTTATCGGTTTCACCGGTACGAATACGAATCACCTGTTCTACTGCAGTAACAAAAATCTTGCCGTCACCAATCTTGCCGGTACGTGCGGCTTTGGTGATCGCTTCTATAGCAGTTTCAACGCGGTCATCAGCAACCACGGCCTCTACCTTTACCTTAGGCAAAAAATCGACAACGTATTCAGCGCCACGATAGAGTTCAGTATGGCCTTTTTGACGACCAAAACCCTTCACTTCGGTAACGGTTAGGCCGGTAACGCCAACTTCAGCTAATGCTTCGCGGACTTCGTCGAGCTTGAACGGCTTAATGATGGATGTAATTAATTTCATTTATTCCCCCTAATGGAGTAATCATACCTAGAACTGGAATGACTTGCCAAAAATCCGGCAGTTTTTGGGCATCTAGGCTCTAAATTGTGAAGTGATTGGGTATCGCCAATCCCGTCCAAAGGCGCGAGTAGTTACACGGACCCCCGGAGGCGCTTGGCGACGCTTATATTCATTCAGTTTGATCAGGCGAGTCACCTTTTCTACGCTCTCGGGATCAAAGCCTGCGGCAATGATTTGTACAATCGATTGGTTTTGCTCCATGTAGCGCTCAACAATCCCATCCAACACCTCGTAGGAGGGTAGGCTATCTTGGTCTTTTTGATCTGGGCGTAATTCTGCAGAAGGGGCGCGAGTTAAGATTCGCTCCGGAATGACATCCCCAATACTATTGCGATAAGCGCATAGGCGATATACCAAAGTTTTGGCAATATCTTTAATCACTGCAAAGCCACCAGCCATGTCTCCGTAGAGAGTGCAATAGCCTACGGCCATTTCACTCTTGTTGCCGGTTGTCAAAACTAATCGACCGGTTTTATTGGAAAGGGCCATGAGTAAAGTGCCGCGCACACGTGCTTGAATATTCTCTTCGGTAGCATCAACACTCAAACCTTTAAATTGCTCAGCAAGTGAAGCTTCTAAAGCGTCTACCGGAGCACTAATCGGAATCTCATCGTATTGCACGCCCAAGTTTTGCGCCATCTCACGTGCGTCGATCCAGGAGATGTCGGCGGTATAGCGTGAGGCCATCATGACTGTACGAACTCTATCGGCGCCGAGGGCATCCACTGCAATGGCGAGCACTAAGGCTGAATCTACGCCGCCAGATAAGCCAATAATCACGCCAGGGAAGCGATTTTTAGTGACATAGTCACGTACGCCCAGGACAAGTGCTTGGTAGGCCTGTGCCTCGACTGATTGGGGTGGGGTGATTAAGCCCTTTTCCAGCTCGCCAGAAGGCGAGACTGTAACGAAACCTAAGCCTGTTTCAAATTGGGGCATTGCCATGACAGCTTCACCGCGACTATTGAGTGCAAATGAGCCACCATCAAACACCAATTCATCTTGACCGCCTACTGCATTGACGTAAACCAGTGGCATATTGGTTTGTGCAATATGCCCACGCAGCACTTCAATGCGAAGCACCTCTTTTTTGAGGTGGTAGGGCGACGCATTTGGAACTAGCAATACCTGTGCTCCAGCAGCGTGCGCTTGTTTAGCCGGACCTGAATGCCAGGCGTCTTCACACAAGATCAGGCCATAGTGAATACCTTCGCATTCAAATACGCAGGCTTGATTGCCTGGCACGAAGTAACGCACTTCATCGAATACTTCATGATTAGGCAATTCTTGTTTGGCGTAGCCTGCAATCACTTTGCCATTTCGTAAAACGGAGGCGTAGTTTTGCAAACCTGTAGATGTTTGTTTGGGGTGACCGACAATGACTGTCAGATCGGAATACTGAGCGAACTCTTTTATTAAGAGCTCGAGCTGTAATTGAGCCGCTTCAATAAAAGCAGGGCGGAGCAATAAATCTTCTGGGGGATAGCCGGTGAGCGAAAGCTCTGGGGTTACTACGAGTTTGGCACCTTGAGAATAGGCATCGACGGCGGCTTTGTGAATGAGTTGCGCGTTGCCAGCCAAATCACCCAGTAATGGGTTGATTTGGGCTAAAGCAATTTTCTGTGCGCTCACTCCGACTCACAAAGCCTTTACTAATAACTATTTAAATAAATACTAAATTAAGCGTGCTCTTTGTTGTAACGCTCGATGCCCTCAAGAATTTCTTTATGAGCATCAGCAACGCCACCCCAGCCTCTTACTTTTACCCATTTACCTGCTTCGAGGTCTTTGTAGTGCTCGAAGAAGTGTTGAATTTGATTCAAGCGTAATGGGTTCATATCTTCTGGTTTTTGCCAGTGGGTATAGATAGGTAAAATTTTGTCTTCTGGGACGGCCAATAATTTGGCATCTTCACCGCCTTCATCTTCCATTTGCAATACGCCAATTGCGCGGCATGAAACAACTACACCTGGAATGAGTGGGAATGGAGTAATTACGAGAACGTCAACAGGGTCACCATCACCAGCAATCGTTTTATTGATGTAGCCGTAGTTGCATGGGTAGTGCATTGCAGTGCCCATAAATCGGTCAACGAAAATTGCGCCAGACTCTTTATCCACTTCATACTTCACTGGATCAGCGTTCATTGGGATTTCAATAATGACGTTGAAGCTTTCAGGGATCTTTTTACCTGGCTTAACTTTGTCGAGACTCATAAATACTCCGAATAGTGATTAGTAAATACCCTGATCCTACTGAGGGGGCGCAGGGGTGATTCTGCTACATACTGGTACAGCTTAAAGACCATAGTTTAAAGCTTTCGGAAACCAGGTCTACCTAAGTGCAGGTTATGCAAAACAATAAAGATTAACAAATGATTAACAAATCATTAACTTTAGGGAGTTCAAGCATGAGTAATGTCACTTTAGGCTTGTATTTTGCCTTGGCGTGCGGTGTCCTAGCCGTGATTTACGGTTTTGTGATGCGCGGCTGGATCTTGAAGCAAAGTACGGGTAATGCCAAGATGCAAGAAATTGCTGAGGCGATTCAGCAGGGTGCGGCAGCCTACTTGTCGCGCCAATATAAAACGATTGCCATTGTTGGGGTGGTTTTAACCATTCTGATGGCGCTCTTCCTGGATTTTGCAACCGCGATTGGCTTTGTCATTGGCGCCGTTCTTTCTGGCGCTTGCGGCTTCATTGGTATGAATGTCTCCGTCAAGGCAAACGTTCGTACAGCAGAAGCAGCCACCAAAGGCATGAACGAAGCTTTGAACGTTGCTTTCAAAGGTGGCGCGATTACCGGCATGTTGGTAGTTGGCCTTGGACTCTTGGGTGTTGGTTTGTTCTTTATGTTCCTGGTATCAATTGGCGCAGGACAAGACCTCACTTCTGTATTGCATCCTTTGATTGGTTTGGCATTCGGTTCTTCTTTGATTTCGATCTTCGCCCGTTTAGGTGGTGGCATCTTTACTAAGGGCGCAGACGTTGGCGCTGACTTAGTTGGCAAAGTTGAAGCCGGGATCCCGGAAGATGATCCGCGTAATCCTGCGGTGATTGCTGATAACGTGGGCGATAACGTTGGTGACTGCGCTGGTATGGCAGCAGACTTATTCGAAACTTATGCAGTGACTTTGATTGCAACCATGGTCTTAGGTTCGCTCATGGTTACTGGCGCGCCAGTCGCTGCCATTATTTATCCATTAGTCCTTGGCGGTGTTTCTATCATCGCTTCGATTATTGGTTGCTCATTTGTAAAAGCAACCCCAGGTATGAAAAATGTGATGCCTGCTTTATATAAGGGCTTGATCATTGCTGGTGGTTTATCACTGATTGCCTTCTATTTCGTAACCAACTTCATCATGCCGGACGATGCCTTGGGTATCCCAGGTAGCCAGTGGCGCTTGTTTGGTTCAACCGTAGTAGGCTTGTTGCTAACTGCTGGATTAGTATGGATTACCGAGTACTACACCGGTACCCAGTTTAAGCCAGTGCAACATATTGCTGAAGCTTCCACTAAAGGTCATGGCACCAACATTATTGCTGGTCTAGGTATCTCGATGAAGTCGACTGCTTATCCAGTGCTGTTTGTATGCGCAGCGATTTTTGCAGCGTATTGGTTGGCTGGTTTGTACGGTATTGCCATTGCAGCAACAGCCATGTTGTCGATGGCAGGCATTGTGGTTGCACTCGATGCATACGGTCCAATTACAGATAATGCTGGTGGTATTGCAGAGATGGCCGGCTTGCCACAATCAGTTCGCGACATTACTGATCCATTGGATGCAGTTGGTAACACTACTAAAGCAGTTACCAAAGGCTATGCGATTGGTTCAGCTGGTTTGGCATCACTCGTACTCTTTGCCGACTACACCCATGCTTTAGAGAGTATTGGTCAGCAAGTGTCTTTTGACTTGTCTAACCACATGGTGATCATTGGCTTGTTTATCGGCGGCATGATTCCTTACTTATTCGGTGCGATGGCGATGGAGGCTGTTGGTCGTTGCGCTGGCGCAGTGGTGGAAGAAGTGCGTCGTCAGTTCCGCGATATCCCTGGAATCATGGAAGGCACTGCTAAGCCTGAGTACGGCAAAGCAGTGGACATGCTCACTTCAGCTGCTATTAAAGAAATGATCATTCCTTCACTCTTGCCAGTGGTTGCGCCTATCGTGGTTGGCCTCTTGTTAGGGCCTGCTGCATTGGGTGGCTTGCTCATGGGTACGATTGTGACCGGCTTGTTTGTAGCGATCTCGATGTGTACCGGTGGTGGTGCTTGGGACAATGCGAAGAAATATATCGAAGAAGGTAACTACGGCGGTAAAGGTTCTGAAGCCCATAAAGCTGCAGTAACTGGTGATACCGTAGGTGACCCTTACAAAGATACTGCAGGTCCTGCTGTGAACCCGCTGATCAAGATCATTAACATTGTGGCATTGCTTATCGTGCCACTCTTGCCAGTGATCTCACGTTAAGCAATAAAACCGCAACAAACAAAAACGCCTAGCATTGCTAGGCGTTTTTCTATTTTGAAATCACTTGACTATGGTAGGCCAATGGCCTACCATAGTGTTAATGGATTTTGAATGGGATTTGGCTAAAAGTAACTCATGCCAGATCTCTCGAAATTTTGATTTTGCATATGTGATATCAATTTTCAAAGATCCTACGATATTTATTGAGCATGACCAAAGATGGGATTACGGGGAAGAGCGGTATCGCGCAATCGGAGCAATTGATAAACGAGTCTTTGTAGTTGTGTTCACCAGAAGGGTAAAGGCCATCAGAATTATTTCTGCAAGGAAAGCTAATAACAGGGAGGTCAAACGATATGAAAAAAATAGTACGAGTTAGCGTTGATCTAAATAACCCAAAAAGCTTCCCCAAGGGGGCTGTAAATAAGAGGCTATTGGATGCAACTTCTGAGCGCCTCATAAAGCTACACCAACAGCAAGACGATGACGAAGCCATACAAGATGCTGCAAAGTATGCAAAGCGAGTTCGTGAACGGATTGGCCTATCTCAACAAGAGTTCTCAAATCGTATAGAAGTTTCTTTAGAAACCATTCGAAATTGGGAGCAGGGAAAAAGAAGTCCTACAGGCGCAGCAAAGGCGCTGCTAAAAATATTGGATCGTGCGCCTGAGGTGGCTTTGCTAGCCTTAAGCGTATAAGAAACCTCAAACAAAAACGCCTAGCATTGCTAGGCGTTTTTTATTGCTCAGCTACTTACTTAATTTCTAAAACTCTTATTCCAAAGTTTCCAAGTAACGCTGCGCATCCAATGCAGCCATACAACCTGTGCCAGCGCTGGTAATCGCTTGACGGTAGATGTGGTCTTGTACGTCGCCGGCTGCAAATACACCAGGGATATTGGTGGCAGTGGCATTGCCTTCAAGTCCTGAATGGGTCTTGAGGTAGCCGTTGTTCATATCGAGCTGACCAACAAAAAGGTCTGTATTTGGTTTATGGCCAATCGCAATAAAGGCACCAGTCACAGCCAAATCTTCAGTGCTGCCATCTTGTTTCTTAATGCGTACGCCAGTGACACCTTTTTCATCGCCAAGTACTTCATCGAGAGTGGCGTTCAATTTGAGCTCTACTTTGCCTTCAGCAACTTTCGCCATCAAGCGATCATTCAAGATTGGCTCAGCGCGGAATTTATCGCGACGATGAATCACGGTGACTTTTTTGGCAATGCCAGTGAGGTAGAGTGCTTCTTCAACTGCAGTATTACCGCCGCCCACTACGCAAACATCTTGATTGCGGTAAAAGAAGCCATCGCAAGTTGCGCAACCAGAAACGCCGCGACCCATGAATGCTTCTTCACTTGGTAAGCCAATGTATTGAGCGGAGGCGCCAGTAGAAATAATCAAAGCATCGCAGGTATAGGTTCCGGAATCACCAACCAAGCGAATGGGCTTTTCTGTAAGGGCTGCCGTATGAATATGATCAAAAATGATTTCAGTATTAAAGCGCTCAGCATGCTTTAAAAAGCGATCCATGAGCTCTGGGCCTTGGACGCCATCAGCATCCGCTGGCCAGTTTTCCACGTCTGTAGTGGTCATTAATTGACCGCCTTGAGCCAGCCCAGTAATGAGGGTAGGGTTTAAATTGGCACGGGCAGCGTAGACAGCGGCTGTATAGCCAGCAGGGCCAGATCCGAGGATCAGAACTTTGGAGTGTTTTGGGGTATTTGTAGTCATGTTCAAATTATAGTTTTGCTTGATTACAATCGGTAGAACATGGCAAGAACCTCATACCCGAAGTCCAAGGCTCCTTTGAGCCCCCAGCCCCCAGAGAACGGTGGTCAGGGCCGGATGCCCCGCCTCCTATTAGAGGCTCGCTGGTTCATCTCCCTAGCACTTTGCCTAGGCTTATTTGCTATTTTGCTCACATATTCCAAGGCCGACCCAGCCTGGTCCCATGCCAGTTTTGAGGCTCCTAAGAACTTAGGGGGCCGTTTTGGGGCCTATTTAGCCGATTTAATGCTGTATATCTTTGGTATTTCTGCCTTTTGGTGGGTTGCCTTGTTTGGCCGCCGCGTCCTCAATGGCTGGCGTGAGCTGTGGAGCATTCCATTACCCCCTGATCCAGATGCCAAGCCAGACTCTCTATTGATGCGTTGGTTGGGCTTTGGCCTGACTTTGGTCTGCAGCATGGGCTTGGAGTCCATTCGGATGCATTCGTTGTCCTGGCAGCTCCCTAGGCCGCCTGGTGGCATTTTGGGTGAGCTCATTGGCGATCCCCTGCAAATGTCTCTCGGATTTACCGGCTCGACCTTAGTTTTACTGTTCGGTCTGTGCGCGGGCCTATCTTTATTCCTGCATTTTTCCTGGTTGGATGTTGCTGAAAAAGTAGGGCGCTTCTTAGAGGTCACTTATCACCGCATTCGAGAGCGTCGTGATAGCGAAGAAGATCGCAAGTTGGGCGAAGCTGCGGCTGAAGAACGCGAAGAATTTGTGGAAGAGTTTCGTGGGCGCGTTGAAGTTGCTGCGCCAGTGCAAATCGTGCGCGCTCCTATAGAGATCCCAAAGAGTGCTCGTGTAGAGCGTGAGAAGCAACAACCTTTGTTTGTAGATATTCCTGATTCAGAATTGCCACCACTGGCATTGCTTGATCCAGTCCCTGAAGCAAAAGAAACGATCTCTGCAGATGTATTGGAATTTACCTCTCGCTTAATCGAACGCAAGTTAGCGGAGTTCAACGTTCAAGTTACTGTAATTGCGGCATACCCTGGCCCTGTAGTGACCCGCTACGAGATAGATCCAGCGATTGGTGTGAAGGGTAGTCAGATTGTCAATCTGTCACGCGACTTAGCCCGCTCACTCGGTGTAGTGAGTATGCGTGTTGTAGAAACGATTCCCGGCAAAACTTGTATGGCTTTGGAATTACCAAATCCAACACGTCAGTCTGTTTACTTGTCAGAGATTCTGACCTCTCAGGTCTATAACGACAACCACTCATTGCTGACACTCGCTTTAGGTAAAGATATCTCTGGTAGTCCAATGGTGGCTGACTTGGCAAAGATGCCGCACTGCTTGGTTGCGGGTACCACCGGCGCAGGTAAGTCTGTAGGCATCAATGCCATGATCCTATCGCTACTCTTCAAGGCTAAGCCTGATGAAGTGCGTTTGATTATGATTGATCCGAAGATGCTGGAGATGGCAATTTACGACAAGATTCCGCATTTGTTGTGCCCAGTAGTTACGGATATGAAGCAGGCTTATAACGCTCTTAATTGGGCCGTGAATGAGATGGAGCGTCGCTACAAACTGATGAGTAAGTTTGGTGTGCGTAACTTAGCCGGCTTTAATAAGAAGATTGCCGAAGCAGAAGAGAAGGGTGAGAAGCTCACCAATCCATTTAGCTTGACACCGGATGATCCAGAGCCAATTTACAAAGCGCCAGTCATCGTTATTGTGATCGATGAGTTAGCTGACTTGATGATGGTGTCTGGTAAGAAGATTGAAGAGCTCATCGCACGTATTGCGCAAAAGGCGCGTGCTGCAGGTATTCATTTGGTATTAGCGACACAACGTCCAAGCGTGGACGTGATTACCGGTTTGATTAAAGCCAACGTACCAACCCGTATCTCCTTCCAAGTAAGCTCAAAAATTGATAGCCGTACGATTTTGGATCAGCAGGGTGCGGAAGCGTTACTTGGTATGGGCGACATGCTTTATATGGCACCAGGCACTGGCTTGCCAGTGCGTGTGCACGGCGCATTTGTATCTGATGATGAAGTGCATCGCGTTGTTGAGTGGCTCAAAGAGAAGGGCGAAGCCAATTACATTGATGGCGTTCTCGAAGGTGCAGATGAGTCCAATGTGGATGCATTAACTGGCGAGGGCGGCGGCGAAGCTGACCCGCTTTACGATCAAGCAGTAGCGATTGTTCTCGAAAATAAACGCCCATCCATCTCATTGGTGCAACGTCATTTGCGTATCGGCTACAACCGCGCAGCACGACTGCTTGAAGATATGGAAAAAGCAGGTCTCGTATCCAAGATGGGTAATGGTGGCAATCGCGAGATCCTCCATCGCCCTTCAGAGTAAGGCTTCATTTTGCAAAGATTCTTTTCTGCTGTTGTTCTGGGAACAGTCATTCTGTTTTCAAATGTAGCTCACTCCCAAGTCGAAAGTGGTTCAGAGCAGTTACGCCAATTTGTGCGTAACTCCAAAACTGCTGAAGGCGACTTTGTGCAGCAACAGTTGCGCGCTCCTAAGGCGAATGAGTCACAAGACAAGGGCTTGAAAGTTCTTCGCCAAACTCAAGGCCATTTTGTTTTTCAGCGTCCAGGCCGTTTTATCTGGGATACCCAAAAGCCCTATGAGCAAAAGTTAATTGCTGATGGCAAGCAACTGATCTTGTGGGACAAGGACTTAAATCAAGCAACTTTTCGTCCTGCAGGGCAAGCGCTTGCATCTACCCCTGCAGCGATTCTGTTTGGTGAAAGTTCATTGGATCAGCACTTTGATTTAATTGAAGGCGAAGAGCGTCTGGGCATGAAGTGGGTAGCTTTGACTCCCAAAAAAGATCCCAATGCCAAGAGTAAAAATGATCTTCCTTATACAAAGATTTCTATTGGTATGGCCAATGGCTTGCCTAAGGCACTTGAACTAACCGATGGTCTAGGTAGCGTAGTCTTGGTAACTCTGGATAAGATCCAGCTCAATGTCAATTTGCCAGCCAATCGCTTTACCTTTATTCCGCCTGCAGGGGCAGAAGTCTTGCGCTTAAACTAGAGCCACAATATTGATTAAGTACTGAACCAGAACAACCAAAGCACACCAGAGCAACATATGATTGATCCGCAATTACTCCGTAAAGATATCGCCGCAGTTGCTGCGCGCCTAGCGACTCGTAAATTCCAATTGGATGTTGAGAAATTCAACACCTTAGAATCGGAGCGTAAATCTTTGCAAACCCGTACCGAAGAATTACAGGCCAAGCGCAACCAATTATCTAAAGCGATTGGTATGAAAAAAGGTAAGGGCGAGGATGCTGCAGCTGAAATGGCTGAGGTTGCACAAGTTAATACCGATATGGAATCTGGAGCAGCTAGATTAAGCACGCTCCAGGCGGAGATTTCTGATTTCTTGATGGGTATCCCTAATCTTCCGGATGAATCTGTGCCTGCCGGCAAAGATGAGACAGAAAATAAAGAAGTAAAGCGTTGGGGTGAAGAGCCTATTTTTGATTTTGAGATTAAAGACCACGTTGATCTGGGCGGCCCATTGGGTTTAGATTTTGAAGTGGCAGCCAAGATCAGTGGTTCGCGCTTTGTTGTTCTCAAAGGGCCGATTGCAAGATTGCATCGTGCCTTAGCGCAGTTCATGATTGATACGCATGCTACAAAGCATGACTATCAAGAAGTGTATGCACCGTATATGGTTAATGCCGCATCCATGCGTGGTACAGGGCAGCTTCCGAAGTTTGAAGAAGATCTATTCAAAGTTCCACGTCAAATGGGCGGTGAAGACGAAGGTGGAGAAGCCAAAACAGAAAACTTTTACCTTATCCCAACTGCAGAAGTGCCTGTAACAAATTTAGTTCGCGATGAAATCGTTAATGCTGATAACTTACCAATGAAGTTTGTAGCGCACACCCCATGTTTCCGTTCAGAAGCCGGTAGCTATGGTCGCGATGTCCGAGGCATGATTCGTCAGCATCAGTTTGACAAAGTAGAGTTGGTGCAAATCACTAAGCCCGAAGACTCCATGCAAGCTTTGGAAGATCTCACAGGCCATGCAGAAAAAATCCTGGAGCTTCTAGAGCTTCCTTACAGAAAAGTATTGCTCTGTACTGGTGATATGGGCTTTGGCAGCACTAAGACTTATGACTTAGAAGTTTGGGTGCCATCACAAAATGCCTACAGAGAAATTAGTTCATGTTCTAGCATGGGTGACTTTCAAGCAAGACGCATGCAAGCCAGATTTAAAGCGGGTCAAGGTAAGCCAGAATTAGTTCACACTTTGAATGGTTCAGGTCTTGCTGTTGGTAGGGCATTGGTAGCTCTCCTAGAGAACAAGCAACAGGTAGATGGCAGTATTACTATTCCTAAAGCATTGCAACCTTACTTGGGTGGTTTGGAAGTGCTCAAGCCAGCTTAAGCAAAACTAAGCAAAACTAAACAAGTACCCCAAAGCTATAATTGGCTTTGGTTCGGAGAGGTGGCAGAGTGGTCGAATGTGCTTGACTCGAAATCAAGCGTAGGGTCAAACCTACCGTGGGTTCGAATCCCACCCTCTCCGCCATTTAGATTCTGTATTTGTATACATTCAGAAAATATTGAAAGAGCCCCGCATGACGTGGGGCTTTTTATTTGTACGTAGTTTGTAATACGCAGGTATTTAATAGACAAGGGAGCGTTACTGTTGCAATCGAGCCACCAAGTACTTCATGATGTTTTCGGCTTTGATCAATTTCGTGGTGCTCAAGAGTCTATTGTTGAGCATGTTGTAGCTGGCGGGGATGCTTTAGTCCTCATGCCTACTGGTGCCGGTAAGTCGCTGTGCTATCAAATTCCCTCGCTTGTTAGACGTGGTGTTGGAGTAGTGGTTTCTCCCTTAATTGCGCTAATGCAAGACCAAGTCGATGCGTTAACCCAGTTGGGCGTTAAAGCTTCATTCTTAAATTCCAGTCTAGATGCAGCAACATCTCAAAAGGTGACCAGTCAATTACTGGCTGGAGATCTTGACTTGATCTATGTTGCGCCAGAGCGTCTAATGAGCTCTAGTTTTCTATCGATACTCGATAGACTCAATAGCGGCCCTGGAATTGCACTGTTCGCTATTGATGAAGCACACTGTGTTTCTCAATGGGGTCATGATTTCCGCCCAGAATATCGCCAGTTAACTGTTTTGCATGAACGATTTCCGAAGGTGCCTCGTATCGCCTTAACGGCTACTGCGGATGCGCCAACCCGAGCAGAAATTGTGGAGCGTCTTTCACTGGAGTCTGCCAAGCAGTTTGTTTCTAGCTTCGATCGTCCCAATATTAAGTATCGAGTTCTCCAAAAGCAAAGTGCCAAACAACAGTTAGAGCATTTTTTAGATGCAGAACATGCCGATGACTCCGGAATCATTTACTGTCTATCACGCCGTAGCGTAGAAGAGACTGCCCAATGGTTGGTAGACCGCGGCTGGGATGCTATGCCGTATCACGCAGGCTTAAGTGTGGAAACACGCAGCGCCAATCAAAAACGCTTCTTGCGTGAAGAGGGTGTCATCATGGTTGCAACCGTAGCGTTTGGTATGGGTATTGATAAGCCCAACGTTCGCTTTGTAGCCCACCTAGATCTCCCCAAGAGCATGGAAGGGTACTACCAAGAAACTGGACGAGCAGGGCGTGATGGCTTGCCAGCAAATGCTTGGATGGCCTACGGCTTTGGGGATGTGGTGAGCTTGCGGCAAATGGTGGATTCTGGTGAAGCTTCTGAGGACCGCAAGCGGGTAGAGCGCCAAAAGCTCAATGCGCTACTAGGCTATTGTGAATCTACGACCTGCCGCCATCAAACAATCTTGCGTTACTTTGGAGAGATGCATGCTGGTAGCTGTGGTAACTGCGATAACTGCCTAGAGCCAGTGGCCACCTGGAATGCTACACACGAAGTGCAAAAAGCATTGTCTTGCGTATACCGTACAGGCCAACGTTTTGGAGTAACCCATTTAATTGATGTGCTGATGGGTAAAGTAACCCCTAGAGTGAAGCAATTTTTTCATGAGCAAGTAAGTACATTCGGTATTGGGTCGGAACTCAATCAGGCACAGTGGAATAGCATCTATCGTCAATTAGTAGCGGGTGGTTATTTAGATGCTGATATTGCATTACATGGCGGCTTAAAGCTGGTAGATGCGATTGCCTTGCCAGTATTGCGTGGAGAACAAGAGGTTTGGCTGCGCAAAGAAACAGGCTATTCCAAGAGTAAAGCTACGAAGTCTGGAGCAAGCAAGAAGTCTACGCATCCCTTTAGCAATATTGCAGATGAAAAACTGTGGGATGCACTTAAGGCCAAACGTACTGAGTTAGCGCGAGAACAAGGTGTGCCACCCTATGTCATTTTTCATGACAGCACCTTGCAGGAGATGGTTAAATCTCAGCCGACTACCTTAAGTCAGTTCAGCCGTATTGGCGGGGTGGGGCAAGCTAAGCTGGAGCGCTATGGCGAACACTTTCTTGAAACCATTTTAGAAAATCTAGAGCGCTCCAGTTAAGTCAGCTAGTCTTTTTGCAGGAAGACATTCACAGTTTCAGAAAGTTTCTTGTAACTTTGGAATAAGAATGCATGTCCGCCTTCATAAAAGGCCAGCCAAGCAAAAGGAATCTGTTTTGCGATGATGACTGAGTTTTGGGGATTGTCGATAATATCCTCGCGGCCATCTGCGACCAGTACAGGAATTTTAATATTCTTTAAATCCTGGTAATTCTGGTTATCAGCATCCCAAAGAGTGATGCGAGCGCGAACTTGACGCGCCTTTGTTTCTTTAGACACTACAAAATCATCAGGGATTGTTCCAGCAGCTTTAGCTGCTGCCCAACGTGTATAGACAGCCTTAGTAGCTGCTTTACCTTCGGGTGTTATTGGGAATAGCAGCTCAAAATTCTCCATTGGTGACAAACTAGGATTATTTAATTCCTCGCCAACCTTTTTATTAATGGCAATCTTGTGCTGAAAAGCTAAAAGTCAGACAGATGACTAAGGCGGCAATCGTTAAATAGGCACCTCGCATGAAGTCGATCTTTAAAAAGCGTAGGGTTTTATTAAAAGGCATCGCAAGAATCCAATTGGGTTGGGAGCACCCCATATTAGCATTGCAATATGGGTAGAAAATATCTTGTTTTAGTTTTCACCAAGGGTTATCCCAGATGGGCGGGACTCTTTCGGCCCATAAAAGAGGCTTCAAGAATATCAATATAAATTATCTAAATGTATTAAAAGTTGGTGTTTAATATAGTCTTAGACCTCATTTAGAAACCTGGAAAATGAAAAAAATTCTATCAACCTTAGTTGTTGGTTCTTTGCTTGGCATTGGCTTCTCAGCAGCGCATGCCGATCCACCAATGCAACCTTTTTACGCTGCCGTTATGAAAATGGCCCCTGAAGGTAAGTTAGGGCAAGTGATCAAGCAAGAAAAAATCGCCACCTCCATTAAAGGTGCACAAGCTTGGAAGATTGCTTATATTTCTTCAGATGTTTCTGGTCGTAAAACCATTTCAACTGGTGTAGTGGTTGCACCTACAGGGGCGGCTCCAGCAGGCGGTCGTCCGGTAATGACTTGGGCGCATGGAACAACAGGCTCAGCACAAAACTGTGGCCCATCACAAGTTATCGATCCTGCTATTCCTTTGAATGAATACTTTTTGGTAGGAGGCAATTCTTGGACTGATTACGGTCTTCCTGCGGCAGAAGAGTTCATCAAGGAAGGTTATGTTCTTGTTGCAACTGACTATCAAGGTCTGGGCGGTGGCGGTAGACATCAATATAGCGTTGCCGCTACTAATGGTATGGATACACTCAATGCTGCCCGTGCTGTAGTTTCTATGAAAGAAACAGGCGCCAGTAAAAAGACTTTAGTTTATGGCTGGTCACAAGGTGGCGGGGCAACGATTGCCTTGGCTGGAATGCCTGAGTACATCAAGCAGACTGGTACGGTTGCTGATAATCTTGATATTGTGGGTTTTGTGGCCTTGGCGCCGCAAGATATTTCGATCCTTGCCCCTGCAGGCAAACATGATCAAGCTACCGCAGATAAATACTTCCAAGACTCACAAAAAATGTTCTTGGATAACGTTTTCAATTTCACACATGCAACCATGTTTTATTGGGGCACGCAGGCTGCATTCCCTAATCTTAAGTTATCGGACATTTTTACCGACGAGGGTGTAAAGGTTGCCAACGAGATTTACAGCAATAAATGCATGCATACCGCTAGCGATACATTTAACTTTAACTATGGTTCAAGCTATGCTAGTTTGTTAAAGCAAAAGCCGAGCAATACTGTTGCTTGGGCTGAGGCGATGTTAAAGGGCGGAGTGCCAGTTGTTAAACCTGTTGCACCAATACAGATTTATTTTGGCTCAAAGGACACTGCAGTTCCACCAATGATGCATAAGCTTTACCAAGAGCAAGCCTGCAAATTAGGCGGTAATGTTGGAAGAATGCAGTTGCCTGGGGAGCAATCTCACTTTACGACTCCTGGCTCATCCAAGCCCTTCTATTTAGCTTGGGTGAAAGACCGTATTGCTAGCAAGCCATTGGCTAACGCCTGCCCACAAAACTAGAGAAAGTCTTTCTCTTAAATAGAAAAGCCACCCACGGGTGGTTTTTCTTTGACCTATTCAGATTAATGCTGAAGAAATAAAGCTATCTAAAGTATTTAAATTTGGTTACCTATGGGCTGATGGCACAAACTATTCGTAACCAGTAACGAGAGAATTACACCTCATCTCCCATAAGTAGAACTTAACTTTACAAATCTAATGTGACAGGTTGATGTGATTTTGATGACATTTCATACTCTGAAAATCAAATTACTGTCGAAGGCCGTTTTAATAAGCTCGGAGCACTCTTAATCGGCCTTTAGGGTTTTGGCGTGCCCATATTTTGTCTAAGCAAAATCGGTGTAAAGCTAAAAGGTTGCTCAGACTTTGGATTTATCCCAATCATTACCGCCTGGACTTGTTCTGCACCCATAAGCTCTAGGCGAAGAACATTCTCAAGTATATTTTTTTGATCTACCGTCTTTAATGGTTGATCCAGGATAAGGCGATGACTGTCACCATGAATTAAAAGTACTGGTTTTTTGAATTCCTGCGCATTTTTACTGAAGGCGTGCAATGTATCTCGATACCCGCTATCTGCATTAGTTGCTTGTGTAGGCGTATAAAACATATCAGCTTGGTAGCAAAAAACAATTCCCAAATATCCCTTAGTTGACGCAAGGTCAAAGGCACGTTGAATCCAGTCTAAGTTGGCTTGATTGCGTTCGAAGTACTCAGCTTTTGCTTGATCATTTCGCTCAAAGTTATTGTTTGAACCGGGAATGTGTAGGCTGACAAAGAGAAAATGATTTTTTACCCAGTAAGCATTTTCAACAAACTTCTTGTACTTTGGGTCTGTATCAGCCTGTCTGATGAGGCTGATCTGTTGTTTGCCAAAGCTTTTTTGTGTGTTAAAGAAAGTGCTTCTTAGATTGTCTAAACGCTCGAGGGGGTCGTAAGATCCTGCTAGCGGACGATGACAATCAGTCCATTCATTATCTCCAATGCTATAAATTAATGGAGATGTAAATTGATTGAAATAGCCCTTCACCTTTTGGTTATATTCATCGCTACATGGAGTAGAGCCTGATTTGGTATCACCAATAAAGAGACTAAAACTCGGATTGGATTTGTTGATTACTGCAATTAATCTTTCGTAGCGAACATAGTCTTCTGGAATGGAGTAGGGCACATCACCTAAGGCTATAAATTTAAATGCCTCTAATGACTGCGCAGATGCTGTCAAAGAGCATGCAATGAGAAGCCCGCTAAATAGTGCTTTGAGTGTGTTAAATGATTTCATATTTATTTATAAGCGCTAGGAGCATCATCTAACTCCTTAATTTCAAGTTCACCAAATATATAGGTCTCTGAGCTTACTTGAGTCCAACCCAAATCATGGAAGACATCCTCATGGCTCTTCGAGTACTTTCGATTACTTTGGTAAAAAATATCCGTTAACTCATCTTGTTCTTCATCTTCGACAGTGTCTGAGAAATAAATGACTTTTTCTCCGCCATATTTTTTGCTGATAATACCGCCGGGGATATCTTCAATGCAGATTCCAATTTTAGGATCGTAGGTCTTTATGAACAGGGGTTTGATGTTTGTTAAAACGGAACCCAACTTCCAGACCATGCCGCACTTAATCTCTTTATTCGATTGCTGAAATATATTGCGCTCTACTAAGGAGCCTATTTCTAGGGGAATAATCTGATAGAACATTGAGTTGTTCCAGTTCAAAGGTAATGAGTGCTCCTAGTTTGCTACAAAATTGTGACACTTTTATATTCACAAATCAGTTTAAATTTAAAATCTCCAGGTAACTCCAACTTCACTGCGTGTAGCGCCAGCTTGTTGCGATGCAAAAGTTTCGCCATAGCTTGAACCAGTTCGCATGTAAGACACGCCAAGATCTATGCTGTCGGTAAGGGAATAGATGCCCGCAATCAAGGCGTAATGACTTAAGTATTGTTCAGATGAAGGTGGATTGGTCGCAGCTCCAATATCTAATGCGATTTTGAAATTCTTGGATATTGACCAAACGGGGGCAACAGAAATCAAAAAGATATTTGTGCGATTAAGATCGGTCGTAGTTCCAACGCTGTAATTCGTGTTGTAAGGTGAACGCATGTATACGGCATTCAGATGTAACTCTATATCTTGCCAATATTTGGAGGCGATGAAATTCACGCCATAGTTAAACGCGGCCAAACCTAATCCAGCAACTTGCTGTTGCTTACCGGCAGGCAATACCACTGTTGGCTTAATAGCCAAAGCGTAGCCCAGATCCTCGTCTTCGTAAAACCGCCATTTGCTTGCTAGCACATAGTTGGCAAATTTAGAGTAATTACCGCTTGGTTCATTGAAGTAGGTTGCAGAGATCGATGCTTCTACTTGATTACTCAATCCACGGGTATATGTAAAGGGAAAGGCCTTTGCATCTGTTCTGCCGGTGTACTCTTCGCCGGGCGTAATAATATCTGCCTGCTGTGAACCCCCTTGTCGATTGATGGAGAAAAAATACTGCTCTATCTGATTTCCTCCGGCTTTTACGGTACCCGCATCATCGGTATTTAAAGGTTCAAATGCAAAAACTAGCGTTGGCACAAGTAGAAGGGAAAGGCATAAGCTTTTCATGAAGATCTTACGTGGCCCGATGATTGGTAAAGCAATCTGTTTAGATTACTTTCATGACATTTTGATGTCAGGCAGGTAATGGTTTATTTAAGTTGTGCCATACAATTTATTAATGTCTACAGAAATTATTACAAAACCATTTCCAGTGGCGGGCGTTGTTTTTGCCTGGGCTATGCCTATATTGGGCGATGGGTATGAAATTCCTTTATTTGAAATTTCTGAGGCACTTGAAAATCCGAATATCTCCATCTGGCTACATTTAAATCTATCTAATTCTCAAATACAGCGCTGGCTTGAAAACACGCCATTGATTCCTGAGCGAGTTGTGGAGATGATTCAAGAGGGCGTCAATCTGAGTCGCCTAGAACGTATTGAAAAGCTAGATGATTGCCTCTTGATGGTGATGAATGACTTTCAACAAGAGTTTGGGGAGGGGGCCGGCGACTCAAGCCTAGGAACCCTTTGGGCAATTGTTCGGCCAAAGTTAATGGTCTCTCTACGCAACAACCCCCTTAGAACTACTGACAAATTGAGGTATGACTTGAGGAATGGTCAGCTCAACCCTGGCTCTGTAATCGAATTGTTCCATGAGTTACTAGATTTACGCGCTGAGCAATTGAGAACTCTTTTAGTTCATCTTTCAGGGAATATGGATGACCTAGAGGAGAACCTTCTAAAAGGAAGGGAGTTTCCAGAGCATGAAAATCTTGGCAGGATACGGATTCAATGTAGCCGCCTCCGTAGGCATTTTTCACCAGAACTAATAGCCTTACATCGTTTATTAAAGCGTCTCCCGTACTGGTTTACTGAGGAAGATAAAAACAGCTTGAATGATGACTTGGATCTGCTCTCCTACTTAGTGCAGGAGATTTCTAGTCTTTACGACCGTGCCAAAGTATTGCAAGATGAGCAAGCTGCCCATGTAGCCGAATTTAATGCCAAAAACTTGCAAG
Source organism: Polynucleobacter sp. JS-Polo-80-F4 (assembly GCF_018881965.1). Lineage (GTDB taxonomy): Bacteria > Pseudomonadota > Gammaproteobacteria > Burkholderiales > Burkholderiaceae > Polynucleobacter. The sequence continues at coordinate 131,596 of NZ_JACVPI010000001.1, read as the reverse complement.
TTTTGTCCGTAATGACGGTGATCTTCCTTCCTATGACTTTAATAACAGGAGTCATGGGTATGAATATGGAGGATCTTCCTGGGCTAAAAGGTTCCTTTTATCAAGTGATGTTTCTTATGTCTATTACTGGGGCAGCAGTTTTTGCATCATTAAAGCTTAAAAGAATCATTTAAGTCGCTGGAGAGGGCATCCTAAAGGTTGCCAAATTGCTCCACTTTAAGTGTTATATATTTTCTATAAATCATTGTTTTATATAGGAAATATTTATTAAAGACACTTTGTCATTAAACCGTCACAGTGAAAAAGTATCGTCCTACTATCGCAATGTTGCGTTATTTCAATATTAGGACGAAACACATGAAATCTTTTTTGAAAAAAGCACTAGTTATTAGCGCTATTTCACTTGCTCCAACGGCTTTTGCTGTGGACATGACAGGTGCAGGCGCAACATTCCCATACCCAATTTACGCTAAGTGGGCTGAAGCCTTCAAAGCAAAGACCGGCTCTAACTTGAACTATCAGTCTATTGGTTCTTCTGGCGGTATTAAGCAAATTAAAGCAAAGACTGTAGATTTCGGCGCTACTGACAATCCAGTGAAATTTGAAGAATTAGAAAAAGATGGCATGGTTCAGTTTCCTGCCATTATTGGTGGTGTAGTTCCAGTGATCAACGTTGACGGTGTAAAGCCAGGCGAAATCAAATTGGATGGCCCAACATTGGCCGACATTTTCCAAGGCGTTATCTCTGATTGGGGTGACAAGCGCATTGCCATCATGAACCCAGGCGTAAAGATTCCTTCTGGTCCAATCACTGTAGTAACTCGTGCAGATGGTTCCGGTACAACTGCAATCTTTACTGACTACTTGGCTAAGACAAGCACTTTGTTTAAAGATGCCGTAGGTTCTGGTGCTAACGTAAAGTGGCCTGCAGCTTCTACAGTAGGCGGCAAGGGCAATGAAGGCGTTGCTGCTAACGTAACCCGCGTTAAGAACTCTGTAGGTTATGTAGAGTATGCATACGCCAAGAAAAACAAAATGACATTTATCTCTTTGAAAAACAAAGACGGTAATTTTGTTGCTCCTGATGACTTAACCTTTGCAGCTGCAGCAGCTGGTACAGATTGGGCAAAGATCCCTGGTATGGGCACATTTATTACCAATGCTTCAGGTGCTAAATCATGGCCAATCACTGGCGCTTCTTTCATCTTGCTTTACAAGAATCCTGAAAACAAAGCTAATGCAGCTGAAGTGATCAAATTCTTTGACTTTGCTTTCAAAGATGGAAAGAAAATGGCGGAAGAGTTGGATTACGTTCCAATGCCTGATGCAACAACTGATTTCATTCGCAAGAATGTATTCACAAAGGTTGTAACTAAGTAAGGTTTGATGGTTTTCTTATCAAATACTCTTTAATGAACAGCTCCACAGTGTTGTGGGGCTGTTTTAATATTTAAATAAGCCTATCTCAATGGATACCATTCAGTCTCATTCGGCACCTACGCCACAGGCGCTAAGGATTGCTAAATTGCAGCGAATTCAGGACTTCTTGTTCCATGGAATAACGCAATTCTTTGCTTTATCCGTTCTTATTGCTTTGATGGGCATTCTGATCTCGCTCGTCATAAATGCATGGCCAGCTTTGCATACGTTTGGTCCTGGCTTTTTCTTCTCGCAAGAGTGGGATGTTGTTAATGGTGAGTTTGGCGGTTTGATTGCTATCTATGGCACTGTGGTTACTTCTTTAATTGCATTGTTGATTGCTGTCCCTCTGAGCTTTGGCATTGCCGTATTTCTAACCGAACTCTGCCCAGGCCCGCTCCGTAGACCTTTGGGTACAGCTGTTGAATTGCTTGCAGCCGTCCCATCAATTATTTACGGTATGTTTGGCCTATTTATTTTTGCACCATTGTTTGCTGAATATATTCAGCCTGCTTTAGCTGCAACTTTGGGTCAGATTCCTGGCTTCGGCATCTTATTCTCGGGTGCTTTTAACGGCATTGGTATTTTGTGTGCCGGATTAATCTTGGCAATGATGATTCTGCCTTTCATTGCATCCGTTATGCGTGATGTATTTGAAATCGTTCCACCAGTTCTCAAAGAGTCTGCTTATGGTATCGGCTGCACTACGTGGGAAGTGGTCAAGAATGTTGTTCTGCCTTATACCAAGGCTGGCGTAATTGGCGGCGTGATGCTCGGATTAGGTAGGGCGCTTGGTGAAACGATGGCAGTCACCTTTGTTATTGGTAATGCGCATCGCTTATCTGCTTCGCTATTTGCTCCAGGCACATCCATTGCCTCAACTCTTGCCAATGAATTTGGTGAGGCGGAAGCAGGCAATCATTTATCTTCTTTATTTGCCTTAGGTTTGGCGTTATTCATTATCACCTTCGTTGTATTGGCATGCGCTAAGTGGATGCTAAACAATATGGAGAAGAGGCAAGGATTAAAAACATGAACAGTATGTCCAATATTGACCAAGCTGTTTTTGCTAAGCGCAAGCGCGCAAATAAGATTGGTTTGACCCTATCGATGGGTGCAATGGCCCTAGGAATGATCTTTTTGCTTTGGATTTTGAGCGTTCTATTATTCAAGGGGTTATCAGCGATTGACTTAAACCTCTTTACGCAAAGCACTCCAGCCCCAGGCTCTGAGGGCGGTGGTCTTGCAAATGCCATTGTTGGAAGTCTTTTGTTGGTAGGGACCTGTACTTTAATCAGTACGCCGATTGGTGTTTTAGCGGGACTATATTTATCTGAATATGGTGATCGTAGTCGCGTTGCTGCCGTTACTCGCTTTGTTACTGACATCATGCTTTCAGCGCCATCGATTGTGATTGGTTTGTTTGTATACGCATTTGTGGTTGCCCAGGTTAGACACTTCTCAGGCTGGGCGGGAACCATTGCACTGGCTTTAATTGCCATTCCTGTGGTTGTTCGTACAACTGAAAATATGCTTCGTTTAGTGCCTGGTAGCTTACGTGAGGCTGCTTATGCCTTGGGTACGCCGAAGTGGAAGGTAGCTTTCATGATTACCTTACGCGCTGCGCAAAGTGGCGTAATGACAGGAATCTTGCTTGCTCTGGCGCGCGTTAGTGGTGAAACAGCGCCATTGCTCTTTACAGCGTTAAATAATCAGTTCTTCTCAACCAATATGAATGCCCCAATGGCAAATTTACCAGTGGTGATTTTCCAATTTGCTATGAGTCCATATGACAACTGGGTTGAACTGGCTTGGGGTGGTGCATTACTCATCACTTTTGCTGTTCTCGGCTTAAATATTTTGGCACGAGTGGTATTCCGTGAGAAGGTCCAAGGATGATGAGCAATATGAAAACAATGTTTGACTTAAATAAGATTGATGGTCAAGGGGGTAAAGTGGAAACAACAATTCAACATTCAGAGCAGGCGGCTATTAACGCGCTTGAAGTGAGAAATCTGAATTTCTATTACGGCACCTTTCAAGGCCTTAAAAATATTAACCTCGATATTGAGCAGGGCAAAGTAACGGCATTCATCGGGCCCTCTGGTTGCGGTAAATCTACTTTATTGCGCACCTTAAATCGCATGTATGACCTTTATCCTGGTCAGCGCGCTGAAGGTGAAATCAACTTCTATGGCCAGAACATCCTTGAACCAGGCCAAGACTTAAACTTACTACGTTCACGTATTGGCATGGTTTTCCAAAAGCCAACCCCATTCCCAATGTCGATCTATGAAAACATCGCCTTTGGTGTGCGTTTGTACGAAAAGCTTTCACGTTCAGAAATGGATGAGCGTGTTGAGTGGGCGCTGAATAAGGCTGCCCTATGGAATGAGGCTAAGGATAAGTTAAACCAAAGTGGTTTATCTCTGTCTGGCGGCCAACAGCAGCGTCTGTGTATTGCTCGAGGCGTTGCAGTAAAGCCATCTGTGATTTTGCTAGATGAGCCTACTTCTGCATTGGATCCTATTTCAACAGGAAAAATCGAAGAGCTTATTAATGAACTTAAGCATGAGTACACCATTGCGATTGTGACCCACAATATGCAACAGGCAGCTCGCGTATCCGACTACACTGCTTATATGTACTTAGGTAGCCTAGTTGAATATGGTAAAACAGATGAAATCTTTATCAAGCCTAAGCGTAAAGAAACAGAAGACTACATTACCGGTCGCTTCGGTTAATTGGAGATATTAAATGCCAGATAAACACCTATCATCACAATTTGATGCCGATCTTAATTCTCTTTCAAGTCGTTTGCTTGAAATGGGTGGCTTAGTTGAGTCACAAATTGCTACCGCGATGCGTGCATTCACGCAAATGGATATTGATACTTGCAACATCGTTATTGAAAACGAAAAGCTTGTTAACGATCTTGAGATTCAAATCGATTTAGCCTGTACAGAGGTTATTGCGCGTCGTCAACCAACTGCCCGTGACTTGCGCTTAGTAATGGCGGTCTCTAAAGCAATTACCAATTTAGAGCGTGCCGGTGATGAAGCGGAGCGTGTAGCTAAGCGCACTAAGCGCTTAATAGAGGCTGGCTCAGTACATAACATTAACGTTGCTGAGATTCGACTCTCTGGCCAAATGGCGATTAACTTATTGCGCCGTAGCTTAGATGCATTTGCAAGGCTAGATACTATTGCAGCTGCAGAAGTAGTAGCCGAGGATCGCCAAATTGATGAAGAGTTTAGGGGTTTTGTTCGCAAGCTCATCACTTACATGTCTGAAGATCCCCATACCATCAGCACTGGCCTGGATATGCTAACCATTGCCAAGGCAATTGAGCGTATTGGTGATCATGCAAAGAATATTGCCGAATTTGTGATCTACATTGCAAAGGGTTCTGATGTTCGCCATATTCCACATGCAGATTTGGTCCGCGAAGCTACTAAAGAATAAAGCGATCTATTTAAATGACTCACCGCATACTAATAGTTGAAGATGAGCCATCCATTGCAGAACTCATCGCAATTAATTTGACACATGCAGGTTATGAGGTAGAAAAGGCGATGCAGGCTGATATTGCTCAAGGCATTATGAAGGACCAGTTGCCTAATCTTGTGATTTTGGATTGGATGCTTCCTGGTAAGTCTGGCGTTCAGTTTGCTAAAGAGCTCAGGGCTAATGAGCGCACAAGAGGCTTACCAATTTTGATGCTCACCGCCAAAAGTGAAGAGGCAGATAAAGTGATGGGTTTAGATTCTGGGGCAGATGATTATGTCACCAAGCCTTTCTCACCCAAAGAACTTATTGCCAGAGTTAAGGCCCTGTTGCGCAGACAAACTCCAGTAGATGACACTGGCCCCCTGACGGTTGGACCCTTAAAGCTGGATCCGAGCTCTCACAGAGTGCTAGCAGTCTGGCCTAATTCAGACCCAAAGCCCATTTCTTTGGGCCCTACAGAATACCGACTTCTCCAATACTTTATGGCCAATCCAGAGCGAGTTCACTCCAGAGCCAGTTTGCTCGACAATGTTTGGGGCAATGAGGTTTACATTGAAGAGCGCACTGTGGATGTCCATATCAAGCGCTTAAGAGCCGCCTTAAGTCCGGCAGACTGCGATCGTTTTATTGAGACAGTTAGGGGTAGTGGTTACCGTATCACCAAAATCCCAACCGATATCTAAAGCCTATTTTTTAGGCTTTTTTACTCATTTCTGGGGCGCTTCAGAGATCGTCTAAGATTGCACTATGATTTCCGCCTTAAGTCGCTTCATTTTCCTTATTTGCGTTGTTTTGATAATCTCTTTTATCACCCTTTATAACTGGGGTGCTCAATGGGCTATTTTGACAACAGTGGCCTTGATATCCATCCCTCTGGTCTATTCGTACATCAATTTAGCTCGTCTTCAAAAGGCCATTCAAACTGACTCAGTTGAGTCTATGTCCTTGCCTAGTGGTTTTTGGGAAGAGGTTTTGTTTCGATTACAACGTTTAGTTAAATCATTGAAACAAAGAATGCTGAGCATTGAACAGCAGCATGACCACTTTATTGAAGCTTTTCAAGCTTCACCTAATGGCATTCTGATGCTTGATCAAAATGATCAAATTGAATGGTGTAACGCAATTGCAGAACGTTTTTTTGGTTTGAACTTCAAGCGCGATGCATTGCAGCGAATTAACTTCCTCATTCGTCGCCCAGAGTTCATTCAATACATTAATAAGCGTAACTTCGAAGAGCCCTTGCTATTGGAGCGAATGGGGCCAAATAGCAGTCTTAGCTTGCTGCTACAGTTATTTCCGTTTGGCAATCAACGTCACTTATTGTTAGTCCAAAATGTCACTGACCTACAAAAAATAGATGCGATGCGTCGTGATTTCGTTGCCAACGTTTCTCATGAGATGAGAACGCCTATCACTGTATTGATGGGCTTTTTGGAGACAGTTCAAACCTTAGATCTTGAGAAGGGTCAACGTGATCAGTATTTCGACATGATGATGTCGCAGGCGCAACGCATGAAAAGTTTGGTTGAGGATTTATTGACCTTGGCTAACTTAGAGGCCAACTCGTTACCTGCGGCCACCAATGGTGTCAATGTCGAAACCTTAATGGCATTGCTCAGGAATGATGCTGAGGCTTTATCTAAAGGTAAACATAGTTTTAGTTTTAAAGTAGAAGATCCATCTTCTTTATTGGGTGATGAAAGAGAGATACTTTCTGCGTTTAGTAATTTAGTCTCCAATGCCATTCGTTATACGCCTGACTCTGGGGCAATTGATGTGAGTTGGAAGCTCAATACTGAAGGGCAGGGAGAATTTTCTGTAACAGATAGCGGCCCAGGTATTGCATCCGAACATATTTCAAGACTTACTGAGCGGTTTTATCGCGTTGATAGAAGTCGTTCTCGGGATACAGGGGGAACTGGCCTGGGATTAGCAATCGTTAAGCATATTGCCAGTCGACATCAAGCTCAGCTCATTATTGAAAGCACGCCAGGTAAGGGCAGCACTTTCATACTTCGCTTTCCTAAAGAGCGTATAGCTCTCTAGGGCTAATCTTTCTTCTTTTTCTTCTTCTTTTTAGACTCTTTACAAAGCTTTTCAGTCTTGCCTCCGGCATATAGGCACCAGACTTTGATTTCTTCAAATAGCTCTTCAAGATCCTCATGAGGAAGGCTCTTAAGGTCCACTAGGCCAATAGCGCCACTTTCCTGGAGCTGTTTTACTGCATCTGCATATTTGTAATCACTCATGGCTTTATCTTGTAATTGACGAAGATGGCAATCCTATCAAACAAATATGACAAAACTCGCTTTTTTGAGTGTTTTAAGGGGGTTTAGTCGGGATCCCCTGAAATTTCAGAGCCCCTTCTAACGCCATTAAGCTTGGCAACCATTCTTTCTAGGGGGCCGCCAAGCAGTAGGGTGATCAAAATCGCCCCCAAGGACAGCCCTCCAAGCGCAAATTGCCCGGCTCCAAAGGCTGCCCCAATCAGGGCGCAGGCCCAAAGGCTGGCTGCCGTAGTCAGCCCATGAACCCTTTGAGAGCGTTGTTCTCGAATGATCACTCCAGCTCCCAAAAAGCCAAGTCCGGTAATAAGGCCCTGAAGAACGCGGCTGACTGATTGAGCATCATCTCTCACAAAGTCGCTGATGAGCATGACGGCGGTTGCCGAACCTATAGCTACTAAAGAGTGCGTGCGAATACCGGCAGATTTATGGTGTAACCAGCGATTGAGGCCAAGAACGGCACCAACTAACAAGGCTAAAGCCAGCCGGAGCGCAATAGTTCCGTAGATATCCCAATCAAACATGTCGTTTCCTTATTGGAGATGGTTATAGGTACAACCCAGTTTATCCCAGCTAGTTGATTGCGTCATAAAAGCGACTTCACCCTGTCATCTTCATCATGAATAATCAAAGTGTAGTCAATGTCGCTTCTCTACAAAATAGGGATGCCTGAAAATCTTTCACCACAAGGATGCAATATGAAAAAATTAATCACACGCTTATGGCAAGCATGGAGTGAGGCAAGGGTAGCTTACGCAAACCGTTATATGGTTCATCGACTTGGTAGCTAAGTCATTAGTTATCTAGATGTAATGAACCAAAGGTACATTGAATCGTCGGATCTCATCTGACCAAGATAAGGTATCTTGTCTTCCTTTATAGCCCAGCATACGCTAGGTTTTTTTCTTGTCCCCGGCCATTGAATATTAATAAAATTGAAATATACATAGCCTAGGATGATTGCATTCACTATTTTTATAAAGCAAAGCTTATGAATGCTACTCTCACTAAATATTTATCAAATGTCCTGAGAAATGAAGTGCGGGAGAAGGTGGTCTCAGGGTTAAAGGAGCAAGAGCTTAGGACTCCTGCTTTAAATGATTCAAGAGTGAGTCAATTTCTGATAGACAGAAAATATGCATTACGTCTTGATGAAATCATTTGAAATATCTAATGTTTAACTGAGGTTGCATGACTCGTCCTTATAACATTCTCTTTTTGTGCACCGGTAACTCAGCACGCTCCATTTTGGGTGAGGCCCTTGCAACCACTCTGAGTCATGGCCGATTTATAGGTTATTCTGCTGGCTCAAATCCAAAGCAATTTGTTCATCCAATTGCACTTAAGCTTGCAAGAGAGATGGGGTATCCACTCGAATTACTCAGAAGTAAAACTTGGGATGAGTTCGGTAGACATGATGCGCCCCACATGGACTTTATTATCACCGTTTGCGACTCTGCTGCAGGTGAGGAGTGCCCTTACTGGCCCGGCCATCCGACGACTGCTCATTGGGGTTTTATTGATCCAGCAGCGGTGACTGGTAGCGAGCAAGAAATGTGGGATGCTTTTAGAAAAGTCGAGATGGGTTTACGCAATCGTATCGAGCTATTACTTGATCTTCCAATGGATAAGTTGGATCACTTGCAGATAAAAGATGAGCTTCACTCCATCCATCAACAATGTAACTAGAGTTTTATAAACGCATCTCAACATGGCTACATATACCGTTAATTACGCTGGCTTTTCGCTGACAACCCATCAAAGATTTACGGTTGCTAAGGCGATTACTAAAATTCATGCTGATATCACTGGTGCAGAGGCCTATTTTGCTCAAGTGATTTTTAAACAATTAGATTTACATGATTGCTTTATTGGTGGCGTTCTTCTTGATGAACCCCATCTCTTTTTGAGTGGACAAATCCGCAACGGTAGAAGTGAGCAAATGAAAAAGCAACTTCTCGTTGAGCTTGAGGTAGCACTTCAGGGCGCTTCAGGATTGGCTGGGCATCAGATCTGGGCATATATTGATGAAATTACCCCGGGTCAAATGGTTGAATATGGCCAAATACTACCTGCGGTAGGGGACGATAGTATTTGGTTCTCTACACTGCCTGCAGGCATTCAGAAGAAGTTAAATTACCTCAATTCCTAGTTCGCGCTGTATTTGGAATGGCTTTAAGATGGGCGGGTATATCCATTGCTCAGGTAGCCCATGCCCTCACAGAAGAAACCCAAATTTGCTGTTCTTAGATCGGTAGAGTCCTTTAGTAACCCTAGGCCCAGCATTAAAAAGCGTATGGGTGATGGTAAGGCCTTGCGAAAAGTAGTGAGCATTGCAGAGCAAGGTATATACACTCCGCCAAAACATCGAATTGATCCCATTAGCATTTTGGAGAATCAAGCCAAGACTCGAATTGAGTCTTTGATTCCGATTCGCTATGAGCGCATGCTTCAGTCACCCTTTGCTTTTTATCGCGGTGGTGCAGCCATCATGGCTCAAGATTTGGCGAGCCAGCCATACACCAATATTACAGTTCAGCTTTGCGGTGATATGCATGTGTCAAATTTTGGCTTGTTTGGAACTACAGAACATCGACTGGTATTTGGGATTAATGACTTTGACGAAACTCTTCCCGGTAGCTGGGAGTGGGATATGAAGCGTCTTGTTACGAGCGCAGTCATTGCTTGTGAAAGCAATGGTGGGGATAAAGCATTAAGCAAAAAATTAGCATTCCGTATATGCGCTGAGTACCAAAAACGGCTGGCTCAATATGCCAAAATGCCTTATCTGGATTTGGCGCAAGAATTCATTGGCGAAGCAGATGTTCGCAAGAATTTTAGTAAAGAACATCAAAAAAAAATTGATGTCTACTTCAATCAGACCAAGGGGCAAGGGAATGTACAGGTATTACAAAAACTCACTACCCTTGTTGGCAAAGACCGAAAGATTATCAATAAGCCCCCATTAATTGAGCACTTCAAAAAGAATGCTTTTGGACACCCTTTGAGCTCCCTAATAGATAAGGCTTTGCTGAATTATTCAAGCACCTTACTAGCTGATCGCAAGATTTTGTTTGAGCGTTACGTTTTGAAAGATTTTGCACGTAAGGTAGTTGGCGTTGGAAGTGTGGGAACTAATTGCATGGTCCTATATTTTGAGGGGGATAGTGCAAATGACCCCTTATTCTTGCAATATAAGGAAGCACAAAAATCTGTCTTAAGTCCTTACTTGGGCGAATCCATTTATCGAGATATGGGTCTGCGTGTAGTAGCTGGTCAGAGATTGCTCCAAGGCGCTCCGGATATCTTTTTGAATTACGGCTCCATGCAGTTCGATGTTGATAAAAGCCAAGGGTTTTATCTGCGTCAATTACGCGATATGAAAGGCGGCATCGAGATAGGCCCGGGGGGTATTTCCTTAAAGAATTTTGCGGACTATTCCAAGCTATTTGGTTGGGCGCTCGCTCTTGGCCATGCGCGCTCTGGGGATGCAGCAGAGCTCGCTGGGTATTGCGGTCAAGATAAAGAGTTTAGTGAGGCAATGTATTCATTTGCCAGATCCTATGCGAAGCAGAATGAGCGCGATTTTGAGTTATTTCGTAAGGCGGTTAAGAGTGGAAGACTTAAGGTTGCAAAGACAAAATAGTATTTAAGTAAAGCGCTTTATGGCCGTCATCAAATTGTCATTTGATTGGAAGATAGTCTAGTTTGACCTATCCCAAGCCCTTTTTTCCATGAAAACATCACCATTTCTAAGAGTTGTATTTCTTATTTTATTTGGAAGCCTTACTGGTATAGCTCAGGCTGCAGCAGTTTATCCAATCGATCAAGCCTCTATTTTGGCCGGATCTAAGTTTGATATCAAGATTGAATTCAACTCCGTGCTCGATCCTAAAGAGGTCATTATTGAGCTTAATGGTGCACCCATTAATAAAACCATAAGCGCTAAATCAGAGTTTATTGCGAATGAAAATGGTAAAGGTAGTTCCATTCTATTTAGGGATGTTCAACTATCCAAAGCGGGTAAATATCAAGTTGTCGCTCGAACATCTCAGGAGCGTTTGCAGGTCAATTGGGATGTTTATGCTACTGGTCCTCGCCGCGTAAAGAATGTGATTCTATTTATTGGTGATGGTATGACGATTGCCAATCGCACCACTGCTAGGGTTCTTTCTAAAGGTATTCAGGAGGGAAAGTATCAGGGACGATTGGCTTTTGACGATATGCCTAGTACAGCAATGATTGGCACATCCGGGTCTGATTCGCTTATTACAGACTCCGCTAATTCAATGAGTGCTTATACAACTGGTCATAAAACAGCAGTAAATGCCATGGGCGTTTATGTATCCCGTGCAAATGACAATCTTTCGCATCCCAAGGTAGAAACCATTGCAGAATTGATCAAACGCAATACCAAAATGGCAGTGGGCATCGTTTCGGATGCGGAATTGGAGGATGCTACTCCAGGCGCTATGGTCTCGCATACAAGGCGGAGGGCTGATAAGCAATATATTGCTGACCAATTGCTATCCAGTGGTGCGGAAGTTATTCTAGGCGGAGGTTCGGCTTACTTTTATCCTAAGTCATCCAAGGGTTCGAAGCGTAAAGATGAGCAGAATTTAGTTGAAAACTTTAAGTCGAATGGCTATCAGTTAGCTTTTACAAAACAAGAATTACTTTTGGCATCAGAGAGTAAGGGAACAAGAAAATTATTCGGCGTGTTTCATCCGGATAACATGGACGGTTCTCTAGATCGTCTATACCTTAAAAAGAATACGGTTGAGCAATACCCCAATCAACCAGACCTCACAGAAATGACGCAATCTGCGATTGATGTTCTATCCAGAAATCCCAATGGATTTTTCTTGATGGTGGAAGCTGCGCTGATCGATAAGTTTAATCACCCCCTGGATTGGGAGCGGGCGGCGTTTGACACCATCATGCTCAGTAATGCGGTCCAGATTGCCAAGGACTTTGCTAAAACCCATCCCGATACCCTGATCATTGTGACGCCAGATCATACGCACAGTGGCTCAATTAGTGGAGTGGTGCATGATGACAAGCCGGGACCGTTGCGTGAAAAAGTGGGTATTTATGCTGAGGCAGGTTATCCAAATTATCCTAAGGCCGATATACAGGGATACCCAAATAAGATTGATGTCTCTAAACGCATCGCATTCTTTTATGGCAACTATCCGGATCACTACGAAACCTTGCATCCAAAACTAGATGGCACATTTGTTCCCGCCGTTAAAGATGATTCCGGTAAATATGTAGCCAATCCAAAATATATCCAGCTTCAGGAAGATGCCATTCATGTGGGGGGCAATTTGCCGTCGTATCAAGATTCTGGTGTGCATACGGCCGATGATGCTGTTCTGAATGCGATGGGCCCAGGATCCGAAAAATTCAAGGGTTTCATGGATAACACTGAGGTATTTAAAGTGATGGTAGAGTCCCTAGGTCTCGGCTCAAAATAATTACCAGTACCATGGAATTTGTTAGCAACATTAACTATGCATCCCTGACTGATACTGCAATCAGCCTGACTGCTGCCTTTTTCTTTGGCGGCTTAATTGGTCTTGAGCGTCAATATCGCCAAAGAACTGCTGGTTTGCGAACCAACATCTTGGTTGCTATCGGTGCTGCCATTTTTGTAGATGCTGCGAATCGTCTTACCGGTCATGATGGGGCAGTACATGTAATGGCATATGTCGTTTCAGGCATTGGATTTTTAGGCGCTGGTGTCATCATGCGTGAAGAAGGTAATGTTCGCGGGATTAACACAGCGGCAACCCTATGGGCATCAGGAGCGGTGGGAGCCTGCGCTGGCGCGGACTTGATATTGGAGGCTGGATTAGCAACTGTATTCGTGTTGGCAGCCAATACACTGTTGCGTCCTGTGGTGACGTTTATTAATCGCCAACCCCTTGATACCGTTTCGGTTGAGGTAACAAATTCCATATTCATCATTACCCCTAAACATGCTCAAAAGCATGCATTAAAGCAATTTATTAGAACGCTGGAAGAGGCGGGCTACCAAACCCAAGATATTGAAGTGCATCAATTTGGTAGTGAAGATGTAGAAATTCAAGCGGTATTAACGGCGTCGGCTGTAGATGGTGATGAGATGGATAAGCTCATTGAAAAAATTGCCGATCAGGACTTTGTAACCCAAGCATTCTGGAGCCCCAGTACAACAGATTAAGCGGTGTATCTGCTTTGACACACTATTGACATAATCTTGATTCAGTATTGCAGTGTGAATAAGACTATCCAATACCCGCAAGCTACTGTTACTTGCCCACATTGCCAGGCCTCTGAAATCATCAGCTCCGAAGAGGGTTCCCAGCACTTCTACCGCTGCCGTTCCTGTAGTGCGATTCTGAAGCCTAAATCAGGTGACTGCTGCATTTTGTGCAGTTTTGGCAATCGAGATTGCTCAAGCTCAGAGCAAAATTTGGCAGCCTAGCTTAAATAGCACCCCCAGCCATAAAGGCTTGCTGGTCTTTTCATCAATGTGTCATTGTTTTTACATAAAATAGACACAATTGATACAGCAGTCCATTTTTGGGGAATATTTTGGCCAGCAATCCCGTAGATCCTTTAGTGAATTCCGCAGACCTAGTTGCTGCGGTTGATTTGGGATCCAATAGTTTTCGTATGCTAGTGGCTCAAGCAGTAAATACACCATCCGGTACGCAATTACGCCCAATCGATACCTTGCGCGAAACGGTACGTCTGGCTGCAGGCCTTACCGAAAATAAATTGCTTGGTAATGATGCTTATCAGCGGGGATTAATTGCTATTAGGCGTTTTGGTGAGCGCATCCGTGGATTTGATCCTTCTAATGTACGAGCGGTTGCCACAAACACCTTACGGGTTGCTAAAAATTCCCAACAATTTGTTCAGGATGCGCAAGAAGCCTTAGGGTTTCCAATCGAAGTGATTGCAGGCGTAGAAGAGGCTCGACTTATTTATATTGGAGCAGCCCATGAAGTCCAGGCTATCCAGGGTAATAGGCTGGTTATAGATATTGGTGGCGGTTCTACAGAATTCATTATCGGTAAAGGCTATGAGCCAAAGCTGATGGAGAGTCTTTATATTGGCTGCGTTTCTCACAGTATGCGTTTTTTCCCTAAGGGAAATATTGATGCGCATGCCTTTAAGGAGGCTGAGCTAGCTGCCCGCCGTGAAATACAGGTTATCTCAGGTGCTTATTTGAAGAGTGGCTGGAAGCAGGTGATTGGCTCCTCTGGAACTGCTAGAGCTTTAGCCGATTTGATTGCAAATAACCACTTTAATGGACCTGGTGACGGTTTGACGATGGGCCGCGTCAATGGTGCAAGTGGCCTCATTACCCGTGAGGGCTTGAAGAATCTCAAAAAGCATCTCCTGAAGTATGAGCATGTAAATCAGGTTGAATTAGTAGGTCTTAAGGACGATAGAAGAGCGGTATGGCCAGGTGGTCTAGCAATTATGTTGGCAGCATTCGATGAATTGGGTATCGAAGAAATGGAAGTTACGGATGCCGCTTTACGTAGCGGTGTTTTATATGACCTGCTTGGCCGCTCACAACATCATGACATGCGTTATGTCACTGTTGAGCAATTTATGCAGCGATATGCAGTCGATCGAGAGCAGGCTGACAGGGTGGGTAAATTGGCTGCTGATTTTTTACAGCAATTACCTAAACCTGAGGCAGAGAGTAGAGCAGATAACGTTGCTTTATTGCAGTGGGCAGCTAACCTCCATGAAATTGGTTTGTCTATCGCCCACAATGGATATCACAAGCATTCTGCTTACATAGCGGGCAATGCCGACATGCCAGGATTTTCTAAAAATGATCAAGCAAGACTTGCAGCGCTATTAATTGGGCATACCGGCAAGTTGGGTAAGTTGGCGAATAATCATAGTTTTGAAGACTGGCGCATGCTCTTTTGTTTAAGACTGGCGCAGGTGCTCTGTCGGGGTCGAAACGACGTTAACTTTCCTAAGGTCAAGGTTTCCGAACATGGTGGCTCTTATCTTGTGAGCCTTTCTAAAGAGTGGGCAGCCGAACATCCTTTAACCGAGTTTAGTCTGATGAAAGAGGCTGCAGAGTGGGAAAGAATTGGTCACTCCTACCAGGTAAGTTTTAAGTAAGCCTAAAATAAGCTTCAAATAAATCTTAAAGTAAGCATAAAAAAGCCACTTCAATCTGAAGTGGCTTTTGCTTTCAATGAATGCGCTGAGATTACAAGCCTAAGAAATGCTTTGCATAACGTGGGTTGATTTCTGAGAGACGCAGCATGGTTAACAAGTCAGCCGTATTGAAGTCTGGATCCCATGCTGGAGCGCTACATATTTTTGCGCCAAGCTTTAGATAGCCCTTAATCAATGGTGGAGGTTGGACATCCAAGCCACCATTTAATTTATCTAAAGGTAAAGGTAAACGTGGGAAGGCGTGGAACTCTGTTGGCGCCATTTGGTCGTTGCCTAGCGAGTTGTAAAGGCTGGCCGCAAAATGTCCGCCATCAGCCATCGGGATGCTAGCGCAACCCAACATGATTTCATAACCATTCTTCTGCATGTACTGGGCTAAGCCACTCCATAGAGCCATGATGACTGCGCCTGAGCGATAGTCTTGGTGAACGCAGGATCTACCTAATTCAACCAATTTCGGGCGGAGGTGGTCAATGCGGGAGAGATCGAACTCAGAATCAGAGTAGAGGCGACCAATTTCTAGTGCTTTATGTGGTGGCAGCACGCGATAAGTGCCAACTACTTTGAGGGTATCTTGATCACGAATCAATAAATGATCGCAATACGAATCAAATTCATCAACATCTAAGCCTTCAGCATTTTTAGGGAGGTTAGCACCCATTTCTTCAGCAAACACCTTAAAGCGTAATCTTTGCGCTTCTTTAACTTCGCCAGGAGTGCTCGCCCAAATAATCTGAAAAGCAGGTTTTTTGGGTTTATCTATCTGAACGGCGGGGGTGATATCAACATCTCTGAGTTCAGCTCTTGTCTTAGTCGCAAACTTTTTACCAAAAAGCTTCTTGGCTAACTTTTTAGAGAGTTTTTTAAATGCGCTTGGCTTCTTTCTTTTGAATGCCTTGACTTTCTTGGGGGCGAAAATCTCAAATGAGCCGATTGGGTTAGGAATATCAGACATAGTTAGCCTTAATTGACATTAAATATGAGGGGGGCACAGACAGCTGCCCAGAGAAGGGTGGCCACAAGCAGAGCAAGCATGACAGCGGCACTACCAAAATCTTTTGCTCGCTTAGAGAGATCATGATGTTCGAATGAAATGCGATCGATTGCTGCTTCTACGCTTGAGTTAAGAAGTTCAATCACAAGAACCATAACCAATGAAGAAACTAGTAATGCTTTTTCTAGCAGTGAAATCGGCAGCAAGCAGGCAACCGGTGTTAGCAATGCAAATAAAGTAAGTTCTTGTCTAAAAGCACTTTCTTCCATAAATGCATATACCAACCCACACCAAGAGTTTTTGGCTGCATGCCATGCCCTGGCAAGACCACGATTGCCCTTATGGGGATTTTGGTCGATATGGTATGGAGCGTTCAACATGAACTTTCTTTAGGCTAGTGCAGTGACGTGCACTTCTGGTGTCGGCACTGGCTTGAGATGATTGGCAAATTGTTCTGAAGCAGCTCTCCAGGAGAACTTTTCGGCATGTGCGCGCGCTACCTCGCGAGGAATCTTCAATGCCTGCATGCAAGCCACGCGTAAGTCTTCATCCATTGCGCCAGAATTGGAGTTTCCTAAAACATCAATAGGTCCTGTAACAGGATAGGCTGCAACCGGTGTGCCACAAGCCATTGCCTCAAGTAAAACCAAGCCAAATGTGTCTGTCTTACTCGGAAATACAAATACATCAGCCGCTGCATACACTTTTGCTAATTCATGCTGTTGCAATACTCCCAGGTAGTTCACTTCTGGGTATTTTTCTTTTATTCCAGCCATGGCTGGACCGTCTCCTACCACCCACTTCGAACCTGGTAAATCAATTTCTAAGAATGCATTGATATTTTTCTCAACAGCAACCCGGCCTACATATAAAAAGATAGGATGGGCAGTGTTCAAGGCTTTTGAATCTTGCATCTTAAAAATATCAAGATCCACGCCTCTTGACCACAGCACGACATTCTTGAGGCCATATTTTTCTAAATCATCTTTAACAACAATAGTTGGTGCCATTACTGCCATTGATGGGCCATGGAACCAGCGAATAAACGCATAAGTAATTGCCAAAGGAATGCCAGTACGCGCTTTGACATATTCTGGGAAGCGGGTGTGATAAGCGGTGGAAAACGGTAGACGATTTTTGACTGCGTAGGCACGTGCAGATAAGCCTAGTGGGCCCTCTGTTGCAATATGCATTGCATCGGGAGCAAATTCTTTAATGCAACGAGCTACTTCTTTGCCTGGGAAGAGTGATAGGGCGATATCAGGATAAGTTGGGCAAGGAATGGATTTAAAGCCATTTGGCGTAATCATCTCTACTTCATGACCCATGGCAGTTAATTCAGCACGGGTTTGCTTGAGGGTTCGGACAACGCCGTTCACCTGTGGATCCCATGCATCAGTGATAATCATAATTTTCATAGCACAGCCTCTTTGATAAGTGATTCGATAGTAGGTTGAAGGGTGATTTGAGGGGTCTCAACTGGTTCACCCTTGATATGTGTCCAGTAAATCAGTTTGAGTTCGCCGGTTTGTGTTTCAACAAGAGCGGAGAGGCTTTCAACCCAATCACCATCGTTGCAATACAGCAGTCCATCGATCTCGCGAATCTCTGCTTTGTGAATATGCCCACAAACAACCCCATCACAGCCTCGTAAGCGGGCCTCTCTGGCCATAATGTGCTCAAAGTCTGCGATATAGCTGACTGCATTTTTTACTTGGTGCTTAAGATACTGAGATAGTGACCAGTACTGCAGACCCATTTTGGCGCGGATCATATTAAAGTAGCGATTGACGTAAAGAATGAACGAATACAGGTTGTCGCCAACATAGGCAAGCCACTTGGCATACTGCATCACGCCATCAAACTGATCGCCATGCGTTACCCATAGCTTTCTACCGTCTACCGTTGTATGAATAACTTCCTCAACGACTTTGACGTCTCCAAAAGAGAGTCCAAAAAACTGTCTAGCGCTTTCATCATGATTTCCAGGGACGTAGATTACTTCGCTACCTTTACGTGCTTTACGCAACAGCTTTTGCACTACATCGTTATGTGATTGAGGCCAATAGAATGACTTTTTCAGTCTCCAGCCATCAATAATGTCACCGACGAGATAATATTTATCAGCTTCGTTGTGTTTTAGGAAATCGAGAAGGTAGTCTGCCTGACACCCTGATGTTCCTAGGTGTACGTCTGAAATCCAGATGGCTTTGTAATGCATCATGAAACAGTATTAAGCCTACTGAGTATGAAACTAGAGTGACAGTTCCAAGACAGTTTTATGACGAAGCAATTATTTTTAACAATTGATTTATATTCTTACCTCATATGAGTCAGAATCAAACCATAAGACATTCCCTATTCGAGTGCTTGGCCACTATATGGTCTTGGATTCAGGTATGGAGTCACGTAATTGGTGGATTGGTTACGCTGTTCTTGCGATTTCCATTTGCTACCTATGAAGCTAAAAATAAGCTGATCCAGAATTGGTCAAAAAAATTATTAGATATTTTTGGAATTACCTTAAGGTTGCAGAATCACGAGATACTTCCTTCTGCTCCATATTTGCTGGCGTCAAACCATATCTCCTGGATGGATATCCATGCGATTAATGCATTCAAGCCCATCCGATTTGTCGCCAAATCGGATGTGGCGGGCTGGCCAGTATTTGGATGGATGGCCAAGCAATTAGGTACGGTATTCATTAAGCGTGATAGCGCACGTCATGGAAAGTATGTTGCGAGTGAAGTGAGTGATGTACTCAAAACTCAGTCTGTCTGCATTTTTCCGGAGGGCACCTCCACAATAGGTGAGGGCGTTCTCCCATTCAAACCGAATTTATTTGAATCAGCCGTTATTGCTCAGGTGCCAGTCTATTCCTTGGCAATTACCTATAAATCATTGCCATCAGGCGACAGAAGTGAGGTGGCTGCCTTTATTGGAGATATGGGGCTGCTGGAGTCCATGGCGAAGATCTTGAATAATCGCCAGCTAGTTGTTGAGTTGAACTTTATTTCGCCCTCAGGAGCAAGCCCGGAGGCATCTAAAGACCGAAAGTGGCTGGCTTTGCACAGTCAAGAGGCCATTTCCAATCAATTAAAAGGCAATCATCGCCTGATGTAATAAATGTGTCATCATTTCTAGTTATAAATCTACCACTAGGAGTGGGAACCAATGACATCGAAGCATACAGAAATGGCCGAGTGGTATCGCCGTGCTCAAGAAGAGATTCTTGATAGCATGGATGAAGAGCTTGAAATGGAGCTCGATGATGATAGGCTTTCGCCTGATGGCAGCGAGAGCTCCCAAATTCCACGCAATGTCTACTTCCGTGAGCTCTTTAGACTCCAGGGTGAGTTGGTAAAGCTTCAAGACTGGGTGGTAGAAAATAAGCTTAAGGTAGCAGTCTTATTTGAAGGAAGAGATTCAGCAGGTAAGGGCGGGGCTATTAAGCGCATTACTCAGCGTCTCAATCCTCGTGTTTGTAAGGTAGTGGCATTACCTGCACCCAACGAGCGTGAGAAAACGCAGTGGTACTTCCAAAGATATATTTCTCAGTTACCGGCTGGCGGTGAGATCGTTCTATTTGATCGAAGCTGGTACAACCGTGCTGGCGTTGAGAAAGTCATGGGATTTTGTACTGATGATGAGTACGAAGAGTTCTTAAGAACAGTCCCCGATCTTGAGCGCATGATGATTAGCTCCGGAATTATTCTCATCAAATATTGGTTCTCCATTTCTGACGATGAGCAATACAACCGCTTCATGATGCGCATTCATGATCCATTAAAGCAATGGAAGTTAAGCCCAATGGACCTAGAAGCAAGAAGGCTCTGGGAGGCTTACACCAAAGCCAAAGAAACCATGCTGGAGCGCACGCATATTCCTGAAGCGCCTTGGTGGGTGGTTGCTGCTAATGATAAGAAAAAAGCCCGCTTAAACTGTATTACGCATTTGTTAGATCAGATCCCTTATAAAGAGATTGATCATCCAGTAATTACTTTGCCAAAGCGTGTTCATAATCCAGACTACCTACGCGGGCCAGTGCCTCCTCAGATGTACGTACCTGAAGTGTTCTAAAGATTTATTTTTCGAGCTTGGATAATTTGCCGTCCCATTTGAAGGCGATGTCTTTATCAGCCTTTAACAGGCTTTTATCTTTACCTGGATAAGAAACTCTAGATAGAAGATCTTGAATCATATTGATGTGGGCCACCTTTTTATCGTTTGCCTTCACAACAATCCATGGCGCATCTTTAGAGCTGGTTTTTTCTAGCATGTCATTTCTGCACTTGCTATAGGCATTCCAATTAATTTGCGCTTGCTGATCAATTGGGCTGATCTTCCATTGCTTCAGAGGATCTTTGGTCCTATCGGCAAGACGGAGAGCCTGCTCTTGCTTGGAAATGTCCAAATAGTATTTGAGAATGGTCATGCCTGAGCTGGCCAGGATAGATTCAAGTTCATTCACAGATCCCATGAAGTTGGCGTATTGCTCCTTGGTGCAGAAATTCATTACCACTTCAACGCCAGCGCGGTTGTACCAGCTGCGATTAAATAGAACGAACTCACCCTTCTTAGGTAGCTCTGCAACATAGCGTTGAAAGTACCATTCCGCGGATTCGGTATCAGATGGTTTCCCTAGGGCAACAACACGGGTTTCTCTAGGACTTAAGTGTTGGGTGATGACTTTAATGCTGCCATCTTTACCGGCCGTATCGCGACCCTCAAGAATCACCAATATCTGATCGCCGTTACTAATCAGGCTATTTTGTAGCTTTACTAATTCAATCTGCAATAGGCGAAGTTGCTCGTCATAGCTAGATTGCTCTAGCTTGTCTTTATGACCCATTAACTTGCTTCGGTTGTGCTCACTACCTTTTTAGCTGGCGCCTTCTTAGCAGGTGCCCTCTTGGCAGGAATCTTCTTAGCCGCAGCTTTTTTCGCTGGAGCCTTCTTAGCTGGAACCTTTTTTGCTGCAGCTTTTTTCGCTGGAGCTTTTTTGGTTGCTACTTTCTTGTCTAGCTTATCCAATGCTTTTGCAAGCTTATCAATCAGCTTCTCACGGTCGGATTCTAATTTATCGAGCTTTTTTAATAGTTGCTTGACCAGCTTCTTTTGACTCATGATGTATTCCTAAATTGATTGTTGGTTTCGTTGATTTGATCTTCTCGACCCAATCCTACGTTTTATTCTTGTACTTTTCAAGCAAATATGACACTTATAAGTCAGTTTTATGACATTGATTGTCATGATTATGAAATATATATTTCTATACAATTGGAAATATGAAAAATACAGATGCCATCAATGCATTTCTGGCCTTAGGTCAGGAGACCCGTTTAAACATCTTTCGCTTAGTAGTGCAGCGAGGTGATACGGGCTTAACGCCCGGTGAAATTATTGAAAAACTGGGGATAGCTAATGCCACTCTCAGCTTTCATCTAAAAGAGTTGGTGGGGGCTGATTTATTGTCAGTGGAGCGCCAGAGTCGCAATCTCATTTATCGACCCAATGCGAGCTTGGTTCAAGAGTTAAGTGGGTTCTTACTGGAAAACTGCTGTGGTGGCAAAGCATGTGCGCCGGCATCGATTATTAAAAAGGCGAAGGCTAAATGAAGCAATTTAATATTCTCTTCCTATGTACGCATAATTCTGCTCGCTCCATTCTGGGAGAGGCATTGGCATCTACTCATCCTAGCGGCAAATTTGTCGGTTACTCAGCAGGATCGACTCCAGGCACTAGCGTTAATCCTATTGCCAGAGAAATAGCTATCGAGATGGGGATGGACCCTGCAAAGTTAAAGTCTAAGAGCTGGGATGTATTTGGTATGCCAGATGCGCCTAAGATGGATTTCATCATCACGGTTTGTGACAATGCCGCTGGCGAACAGTGCCCATTTTGGCCGGGCAGCCCAGCAACTGCGCATTGGGGCTTTCCTGACCCATCCAAAGTAGAGGGCACCGATATAGAGAAGAAGACTGCCTTTATTGAGGTTATGAACGGCCTTCAGAAACGCATTGATATTCTTGCTGCAATGCCATTGGACAAATTGGATTCGATAAGCCTAAAAGAAATTCACCACAAAGTATGAACACTGTTACTAGCAAGCTTTCCTTTTTAGATCGATATCTCACTCTTTGGATATTTGCTGCCATGGCAGTGGGTATTGGCTTGGGGTATTTTGTGCCTGGGGTAGAGGGGTTCATTAACTCCTTTCAATCTGGCACAACCAATATCCCAATAGCGATTGGGCTGATATTGATGATGTACCCACCGTTTGCTAAGGTGAAGTACGAAGACTTACCTGATGTATTCAGAGATAAACGTATATTTGGTTTGGCATTTCTGCTCAATTGGATAGTTGCGCCAACCTTAATGTTCTTCTTGGCCATCCTCTTTGTGCCTAATCAGCCTGAGTACATGGCTGGCTTGATATTGATAGGCATTGCGCCCTGTATTGCGATGGTAATTGTCTGGAACGATATTGCCAAAGGCTCTACAGAGTATGCGGCTGGCTTAGTTGCCTTTAATGCGGTCTTTCAAGTGCTGTTCTTTAGCTTGTATGCCTATTTTTTCTTAACTGTTCTGCCACCGTATTTTGGCTTTGCAGGCTCTGTTGTCAATATCACTATTGGTGAAATCGCTAAGACAGTTGCGATCTATTTAGGGATTCCTTGTGTTGCAGGATTCTTGACCAGATACATTGCGCTCAAATTTGTATCGCGAGAGTCGTATCAAAATACTTTCATTCCTAGAATTGGCAAGCTCACATTAATAGCCTTGCTCTTTACGATCGTGGTGATGTTTAGTTTGAAAGGTAAGTTAATTCTTCAATTGCCAATGGATGTAGTCACTATTGCTGTTCCATTGCTCGTGTTCTTTGTGGTGATGTTCTTGCTCACCTTCTTTATCACCATCAAAATGGGTATTGAATATAAGCGCTGCTGCACTTTATCGTTTACAGCGTCTAGTAATAACTTTGAGCTAGCTATTGCAGTAGCCATCGCTGTATTTGGTATTAACTCAGGAGCAGCGTTTGCCGCAGTGATAGGGCCCTTAGTTGAAGTGCCAATCATGGTTGGCCTAGTCTCAGTGGCTCTGTGGATCAAGGAAAAGCTTTTTTATGTCATCCGGGAAGACGCCATTCACAGATGAAATATAGTTGCTTAATATTAGGGTAAACCCTTGACTTTTGATGAAGTAAGGAATATAGTGATAACTCGCTGAGGGTTCGCCCACAGCATTAAAGAGCGTACAGACGTAAAGTTTTACCGCAGATGTGGAGACTGTTAGTACGCTCTTTAAAAGAAATCTATCGCAGACGTGTGGTCAACCAAGTTGACGGATCGTTTAAAACGTATCACTACTGCAAAAAATCAAAAATATCAGAAATAAATATCAACAGCAGGGTCTCTGCTCATCTTCGCTCTGGGTGCTTTAAGATTGAAGAAATGATGGAGATTGAATGAAAGCCTTAAATAAATTGCTGTTCCTAGGATTGGGCTTTGGCCTATTTGCTTGCTCAACACCGCAAAGTGATTTTGGTGTCTATCAACAATCCGACGGAACGATTGGGGTGCATGCACCTAAGACTGCTAAAGAGAACGAGGCTCAGGAAGCAGCTCTTGTAGAGTGTAAGAAGCAGGGCAAGAGAACTGTGACGATTCTAGAAAGCAGAAAAACGGTCAATGACCGTTTTCCCATTACTTATATCTATCTTTGCAGATAGTGGCGGATAGTTAGTCCGCCATACACCACCAGTGTGTGATTAACTCAATAACCACTTCTTAATAGACTTATTCACACACATTGCATCTAAGGCTAGGCCAAAGAATTCAGAGCCATTGGTTACCATGCTTTCAATGGCCTCCACTTTGCCTGACTTAATGCCGCGCAAATAGGTTGCAGCGCGATAGCGCAAGAAATGCTCTGTTACACCTTCTTCATTCTCAGTCGGACAAATCTCTAGGCTGCCGTAGCGAGTTTCTGGATTGATATTGAGAACAGCAAGGCTTAAGGCCCCAACCAATTTCTCGGGTACAGGAATAGGCACATAAGAGTAGAGGGAGATCATCATTTCTTCTTCATCCACTTCAATGATGTGATCAATATCCAGAACATCTTTTTCAGTTAACTCTGTCTCGCCAGAATCGCCGCCGCCAAAAGTAGACTCAAACTGCAACATTGCAGTATTGCTTCCTTTGGAGATCTCGATCATGTCAGGGTAGCCAAGCAAGCCTTTCCACCAATACATGAGTGAGAAGGTGCAAGGTTTTACTTCAACTAATCCCTTATTGGTGGATTTTGCAAAATACAGACCGTAAAACTCATCATCTTGCTCAAGACCATATTGGTCTACTTTTGGAGTTTTAGATGAAGCTGATTTAACAGGCTTCTTGGCAACTTTCTTAGCCGCTGGCTTTTTAGCAGCAGGTTTTTTTGCCGGTGATTTTTTAACAGCTACTTTTTTGGCGGCTGGCTTCTTTGCAGCCACTTTCTTAGTTGCTGGTTTTTTCACTACCTTTTTGACTGTCTTTTTGCTTGCTACTTTCTTGGCAGCAACCTTCTTGACGGCTTTTTTAGCGGGGGCTTTTGTTACCACCTTGGTAGCTACTTTCTTTTTTGCTGGAGACTTCTTTGTAGCCATGGTTTATTACCCTTCTTTTGGTAGTTATTGTGCTTTATGCACTTACTGATATTACTGCAAATTCCTGTAGGAATTCGCCTTTCCTATATGGGGTTTTTCCTGCGGATTACAAGGGGAGGGTTGAAATAAATAGATAGATCAAGTTATTGTTCTTGTAACGCAGGATTGCTACACTCAATTTACAAAGTCTTGTTTAACCTAAATATCAAGAGGATCTATGTTTCCAGAATATCGTGAACTCATTACTCAGTTAAAAACGTCAGATCGCCATTTTTCGCATTTGTTTGATAAGCACAATAATTTGGATCAAAAGATCCAGAGAATGGAGGCGCATAGTGAGCCAAGTACTCCAGAAGAAATTGAGACCCTCAAAAAAGAAAAGTTACTTCTGAAGGATCAGATTTACGCCGTTTTAAAGAAGGCGAGTAACTAAGCGCAACTAAGCACAACTAAGCCCCAATGTAATTTGAAGAGCCTAGATGCCAAGTGGATTTAGGCTTTTTTCAGAAAGCAGGCTTTGAGTAGCATATTGCCTGCTTCTGTTTTGCAGTCGACCTCATGATCGCCAGAGACAAGGCGAATGCCTTTGATCTTGGTGCCTACCTTGAGGGTGGTGGAGGAGCCTTTGACCTTCAGGTCTTTAATGAGGGTGACGGTATCGCCATCAGCCAAGAGATTGCCATTGGCATCCTTCACAATTAAGCCAGATTCCACTTCTTCGGCAGCTGAAGCAATGAGCCATTCATGGCCGCACTGCGCGCAAACGTAATTCTCGCCATCGGGGTAAGTCATATCCTCCTGGCAGGCGGGACACTTTGGTAGGTTATCTGTGCTCATGGACTCATTTTAGTCTAGCAGCAGTGATATATGGCTAACTGCCTTTACTCGAACTAGAATGGAGCTGTGAATAAAACCCTAAAGATTTCTCTCATTGCATTTATAGGCTTTCTTGCCGTGGTAGGTCTGGGCGCCTGGTATGCGGCATCCTTTATCAACCCCGCTCAATTAACTCAGCTCCTAAGCTCTTCAGTCAAGGACTCCACTGGGCGTGACCTAAAGATTACTGGACCAGTTAGCCTGAGTATTTTTCCTTCCATTAGCGTAAAAGCAGAACAGTTATCTTTAAGCAATGCATCGTGGGCAAGCAATCCCGATATGCTGACTTTTAAGAAAGTCGAGTTAGACATTAAGTTATTGCCCTTACTCAGGGGTAACGTTGAGATCAGCAGAATTGGTGTCGTGGGCCTAGAAGCCAATTTACAAACCAACAAATCGGGCGAGGGCAATTGGAATTTGACTGCACCAGTCATAGCATCTAGTAATTTAGCGGCTCAAGCAACGGCAAGCAGTTCTTCTGACAATGTACTCGTCTCGATTAATTCAATAGATGTTGTTGATGCGCGTATTAATTATCAAGATGGTGGTCAAGCTGCTAAGTCATTAAAGATTCCAAAATTCATTTTGGATGGCGGAGATGGAAAATCTACGATTCTGATGGATCTTCAGTATCCCAACTACACCCTCAATCTCAAAGGCAAAACAGGATCTTTGCGGAATGCTTATTTTGCTTGGGACCAATCTCCGGTAAAAACGGATCTCGATTTAGTTCTTACTTTGAATGGCAAGTCACTTGCGATTACAGGGGTGATTGATAAGAAGCCTCATGTCTTGCCGCAATTTAATATCAACCTCAACTCCAAATCATTTGATTTAGCTCCCTTGGTGGGGTCGGCTGCAATTGCTGGCTCAACTGGAAAAGCCAGTCATGCATCCCCACATAAATCTCAAGGAAAGTATTTTTTCTCTGATGAGGCATTGCCTTTCGATCTACTGCCTTTAGCTGATGGATCGATCAATATCAATATTGCTGAACTTGGGGTGCCGGATCAAGCCCCATTTACTAACTTCAAGACGACCCTGCAATTTAAGAAAAATGCTATTGATGCAAATGATGTCAGTTTTAATGTTGGCAAAGGAAGTACCCAGGCACAAATTTCTATTTCGCAATTTGATAGCCCCTCCCCAAAATTTGCCATGAAGGGTTTGGCGAAAGACTTTACCTTAGAGCAAATTATTGCCACTACTGACTCCAGTGCTAGGGTTTCTGGTGGCGATACAAAAGTGGCCTGGAATTTACAGGGAAGCGGTCTAAGTCCACATCAAATGGCTAGCAGAGCTAATGGAGCCATTCAGGTTTCAGTAGGCCCAAGCAAATTAGATTCTAAATTCATTAATAAGGGCGGGGACTTTGTCATTACCGTGATTGATTCAATCAATCCGATGTACAAAAAATCAAATCAAACTATATTAGATTGCGCAGTTGCTTATTTGCCCATTAGCAGTGGGGTAGTTAATATTCAGAATTCAGTTGGCGTTGAAACTGACCGACTCGATATCACCTTGGCGGGTTCCATTAATCTCTCTAACGAGGCTCTCAATATCACCATTAACCCAAGAGAAAAATCAGGCCTGACAACTGGCTTGGATCTTGCTGGGCTGGTGAAGATTGAGGGAACTCTGCAAAACCCACAAACCGGGGTCAATAAAGCGGGGGTTGTGAATAGTGCCGTATCCATTGGATTGGGCTTCTTAACGGGCGGCATTAGTATCGCCGCGGAGAATGCTAAATCATTGGCGACCAAGTCGCAGCCATGCAAAACAGCGCTGCATTCTTGGTCTGATATCTACCCCGCTAGCAAGTAAGCCAAACTAAGCCACACTAAGCTTGCTAATCTGTTTCTTAGAATACTAAGCCGCTGACAAAGAGGCTGAACAAAGAAATAAAAATGCTGGCAAAGAATGCAGTCCAGAAGCTGGAGATCGTAAAGCCGCTCACTACTGCAGAGACCAGCATCAATACCAACGCGTTTATCACGAGCAAGAAGAGGCCCATGGTCACTACAGTGAGTGGCAGCGTGAATAACACTAATAATGGTTTAACGATTGCATTGGCAAAGCCTAGTAGCAAGGCAGCAATGATGAGTGAGCCACCATCTGCAAAGCGCAAGCCACTAAAGATATAGCTAGCAACCCAAAGGGATAAAGAAGTTAAGCCCCACTGGACTAGAAATAGCGTTAAGTTGCTCATGGATGATTCCTTTACTGATGTTGTAAGGGGTTTATGCCTAATGCCTATATTAGCAGTTGATCAATAGTGTGGGGGGATTTCATCTTTGAGGCTTCCACCACCGCCTCCACTGCTACTGGATTGCTCTTTGATCGCCTTTAGTTCGCGATACAGGAATTCAATTTGCTGCTGCTGTTTATAAACAGTCTCATTGAGCTTTTCAATGAGGTCTTCTGTGAAGCTGAGCTTGATTTCTAGATTGGTAATACGTTCTTCAGACATAGTTAATGGACTTTCTTATTCTGAGATGAGCTCAAAGCGCCCATCTTCCATTTCTGCTTTTGGTCTAACCCAAAAGTCATGGGATTGCAGAGATTCGTATACGTAAGCGGGCTCTAAAGTTGCCTCCACATTTGCCAAAAAAACGACTTTATAAAAGCCACCAGTCTTGATGTGCCTTAGCTTGCACCCCGGCTTGAAGAGGCCGTCATCTGGATCGGCCATTTTGGGTTTACTCATGTCAACAATACACTTTCTCAGTATGATCTAGCGATGGCAAATTCCATCCCGTACTCCATTCTAGATATATCTCCGATTCCACAGGGATTTACTGCTGCCGACGCCCTTCACAACTCTCTGGATGTAGCAAGGCACGCTGAAAAATGGGGCTATACCCGTTACTGGGTAGCAGAGCACCACAATATGACCGGTAATGCGAGTTCCGCTACTGCGGTACTCATAGGCTATATCGCCTCCGGTACGTCTCATATTCGGGTAGGGTCTGGCGGCGTGATGCTTCCTAACCATGCGCCCCTAGTAATTGCCGAGCAGTTTGGCACCTTAGAGTCTTTATATCCAGGACGGATTGAACTCGGATTGGGTAGGGCGCCTGGCACTGACCAAATGACGGCAAGGGCATTACGCCGAGATTTGCTAGGAAGCGATGATCGTTTTCCGCAAGACGTGCGAGAGCTGCAGCATTATTTTGGCCCGCTTCAAGAGGGGCAATCCGTCAAAGCCATTCCGGGTATAGGGACCAATGTACCTATCTGGATTTTGGGCTCTAGTCTGTATGGCGCTCAATTAGCGGCACACTTCGGTCTTCCTTATGCATTCGCTTCTCACTTTGCGCCAGACCAACTCCTGGAGGCAATGAAGATTTATCGAGAACTCTTTAAACCATCGGCCCAGCAAGCTCAACCATATTCAGCATTTGTGATGAATGTAGTGGCTGCCGATACCGATGAAGAAGCCCAGCATCTATTTACAACTCTGCAACAGAACGTTGTCAGAATGCGCAGGAATACAAGAGGGCAGTTGCCACCTCCAATCGCTGATATGAATGAATTCTGCGAGCCTCATGAGCAGGCAGCGGCAGATCATACTTTGCAGGTCTCGGTAGTTGGTTCGCTAGAGACTATAAGGAAAGGCATGCGTCGCTGGTTGGATCTTACTGGTGCGGATGAGCTTATTCTGACGGGGCAAATATTTGATCATCAAGCTCGTCTCAGGTCATTTGAGATAGCAGCGCAAGCTGCACAAGGCTTATAGATCAAATACGGTGTAATCAGCAGTAATTAAAACCTGCTCTGTTGCTGCCTTATTCGCAAATCGAAGAACTTCATTGTCTTTGCTAATTAATGCGCAAGGCCTTGCTGTATAGGCAAGATCTAAAAAGATCTGATCGTCTGGATCATTGCATGTCCAAGGTGCCTTGCTTAAGCTTGGCTCATCCATCACTCTTGCTAGATTCTGCCATTGCAGATAGATTTGCTTCTGCTGTGCCTCGTCAAGCGAAAACAATGGGCGCGCAATGACGTCAGCGAATTCTGCTAATGTAATTGGGGTTGCTAAAGCGTCCAACTTACCTTCAATAAGAGCTTGCTTTAAATGTAGCGCCCTAAAGTCATTAAAGACAAAGAGATCTAATAAGACATTGGTATCGAAAACAACCACCTTCATATTGCAGGCCTATTGATTGTTGCGCCAAATCTCTGGGGTGATGGTCACCTGACCTTGGTCGGAGGAGACATAGGCTTCACCATCCTGAACATTCACATGAATGACCATGCTGCGTTCAACCAACTTATTGAGATCTTCTGCTTGTTCGGCTGGAATGGAAATTACTTGTAAATTGCGAGCACGAGTCAGCTTATTTGCAATGCCATCCCACCAGATTTTGCTGGTATGACCGCCATAGCAATAGACAATGACTTGATCTGAACGGCCGCAGGCTTTGAGAATGCGGCGCTCATCCGGCTGACCAATCTCAATCCACAGCTTGATGGCATCGGTGAGGTCTTTAATCCAAAGATCTGGTTCATCGGTATCGCTTAATCCCTTTGTAAACACCAGATCTTCATGCGCCTGCAATGCAAAGGCGATGATGCGGATCATCATTCGTTGCTCAGTCTCAGAAGGGTGTTTAGCGATAGTGAGGGAGTGACTGCCATAGTAGTGGCGGTCAGAATCTGCGACGTGAAGGTCGGCTTTGTGGATAGTTGCGCGTAGAGCCATGACGCATTATCGCCTTTATGAGCCAACTCCTGGCCTGAGTGGGCTCATAACCAGTATTATTTGGCTTGCGGCTCGCAATGAGCCTGGAAATGCCTCAAATTACTGTGTATCGTAAAACTCATGATCCGTATTACTGAATTACGTCTGCCAATTGACCATGCTCCTGAAGCGGTGGAGAAGGCGATTCTTCAGCGTCTCAACTTGGACGCTAAAGACTTAATTGCATTTGACGTCTTTAAGCGCAGTTACGATGCCCGAAAAAACGTTGCGCTCTCTTTCATTTATACGGTTGATTTATCTGTAAAACATGAAGAGGCTCTTCTCAAGCAATTTTCAGGCGACAGCCATGTAAGACCATCCCCAGATACGAGTTACCACTTTGTAGCAAAAGCGCCTGATTCAATAACTGATGGCAAATCGCTAAGACCCGTTGTCGTTGGATTTGGGCCATGCGGAATTTTTGCTGCATTGATCCTGGCCCAAATGGGTTTTAAACCCATCGTGCTCGAACGCGGTAAAAAAGTACGAGAGCGCACGCAAGATACCTGGGGCTTATGGCGCAAAAATGTCCTGAACCCAGAATCCAATGTGCAATTTGGTGAGGGTGGTGCTGGTACGTTTTCAGACGGCAAGTTGTATAGCCAAATTAAAGATCCTAAGTTTTATGGCCGCAAGGTAATTAATGAGTTTGTAAAAGCTGGTGCTCCACAAGAAATTACCTATGTAGCTAAACCTCACATCGGTACCTTCCGCTTGGTGGGTGTCGTTGAGAAGATGCGCCAGGAAATCATTGATCTAGGTGGAGAGATTCGGTTTTCACAAAAGGTCATTGGATTTGATATTGAGAATGAACAAATTACTGGTGTCAAAATAGAAGGTCAGCCTGATTTACCGGCTAACCATGTGATCTTGGCGCTTGGCCACAGTGCACGCGATACTTTTGAGGCCCTGCATCATGCCGGCGTCTTCATGGAATCCAAGCCATTCTCAGTCGGCTTTCGAATTGAGCATCCCCAGTCTCTGATTGATAAAGCACGCCTTGGCCCTCATGCAGGTAACGAACTGATTGGTGCAGCAGATTACAAATTAGTCCATCACGCCAAAAATGGCCGCGCCGTTTACAGCTTCTGTATGTGTCCAGGTGGGACAGTGGTCGCTGCGACTTCGGAGCCCAATCGTGTAGTGACCAATGGCATGAGTCAGTATTCGCGTAACGAACGCAATGCCAATGCGGGTATTGTTGTTGGCATTACTCCAGAGGATTATCCCGGCGGCCCACTTGCTGGTATCGCATTCCAGCGCGCTATTGAATCCAAGGCTTTTGAATTGGGTGGTGGCACTTACGAAGCTCCAGGCCAGCTGATTGGTGACTTTCTGGAGGGTAAGCCTTCAACACAGTTCGGCAGCGTTATGCCTTCCTATAAGCCCGGCGTTCACTTAACCGATCTTGCAGACAGCTTGCCTGCTTACGCCATTGAAGCAATTCGGGAGGCGATCCCTGCCTTTGAAAAGCAAATCAAAGGCTTCTCTATGAAAGATGCTGTATTGACTGGCGTAGAAACACGTACTTCCTCTCCCTTGCGAATTACCAGGGGCAATAATTACCAAAGCTTGAATATCAAAGGCCTTTATCCAGCGGGTGAGGGCGCGGGTTATGCGGGTGGGATCTTGTCTGCTGGTGTCGATGGGATTAAAGTGGCAGAAGCAGTAGCGCTAGATTATCTGTCAAAGTAACTTCCACATAAGAGCTCTATGAACCCCGTAGCAACTCATTCATCCATAGTAGTAAAAGAAAAAAACGAAGAAAAAGAAGTTTTATTTCATCCGGAGTTGTTGAAGAAGTTTGATATCAATGGGCCCCGCTATACCTCTTATCCGAGCGCAGATCGTTTTCATAACAACTTCTCTGAGGCTGACTATTTGGGCGCCTTAAATAGGGTAGCCAAAGCAAACGAACCTCTTTCGTTGTATTTTCATTTGCCGTTCTGCCCAAATATTTGTTACTACTGTGGCTGTAACAAGATCATCACAAAAGATCATGGACGCAGCGCTAAGTACATTAAGTACCTTGCCAAAGAAATGGCCATGGTTACTGCAGCCATGGGTGCCCAGAAGAAGATTCCTGTAACGCAATTGCATTGGGGTGGCGGCACACCTACTTTTCTATCGCACGAAGAAATGACTGAGTTGATGTTTCACACACGCCAGCATTTTGAGCTCTTGCCCGGAGGTGAGTATTCGATTGAGATAGATCCAAGGCGTGTTACTGAGCAAGATATTGCCCTCTTGGCAGAGTTAGGTTTCAACCGTATCAGCTTGGGCGTACAGGATTTTAATTTAGCAGTCCAAGAAGCTGTACACCGTGTGCAAACAATTGAAGAGACTCAAGCAGTGATGGATTGGTCCAGGAAGTATGGGTTTAAATCGAGAAGTGTGGATTTAATTTACGGCCTGCCAAAACAGACGCCTGAAACCTTTAAAGAAACTATAGATATAGTCTTGGCCATGAATCCAGACCGCTTGTCTGTTTATAACTATGCACATCTGCCGCATATTTTTAAGCCACAACGCCGAATTGCAGAAGCGGATTTACCAGCTGCTGCTGATAAGCTAGATATTCTTTCCAATACTATTGCTCGCCTTGGTGAGGCCGGATACGTCTTTATTGGCATGGATCATTTTTCTAAGCCTGACGATGAGTTAGCGATTGCCCAGAAAGAAGGCAAGCTCCATCGTAATTTTCAGGGCTACTCGACCCAAGCAGAGTGCGACCTATTGGCTTTCGGAATTTCTTCAATTGGCAAGATAGATGATTGCTACTCGCAGAATGTACGCACTCTAGATGAATATTACGAGGCAATTGATGGCGGACACTTGCCAGTATTGCGAGGACTGCAACTCGACAAAGATGATCTTTTGCGCCGTGAGCTTATTGGGAAATTGATGTGCCAATTTGCATTGGATACCAAGGCTTTTGCAGCCTCTCATCAGATTGATTTCTCAAGCTACTTTAAGGCAGAGATTGAAGAGTTAAAAAATCTAGAAGAAGCTGGACTTCTCAATTGGCAGGAGGGGAGTATTTTGGTCCCTATCAAGGGCCGTCTTCTAGCAAGAAGGGTGGCTATGACTTTCGACCGACATCTCAGAGAGTCGCAAGCAAAAGGTACTTATTCTAAGGTTTTGTAGGCGTAAGCCATAGGTCATTTGATCTAGATCAAATAAGCTCATAAACACTGTTGCTTTTAGGCAAACAAAAAAATCCCAAGTGCTGTCTATTTGATTTACATCAATTGCTGCGTTTGTATCAATTCGAAAATGGTTACATCGAAATTGATAACAAAAGGGAAACCATCATGCGTATTAAGTCACTCGTAGCAGCAATGGCTGCAGTAGCATCCTTAGCCCCAATCGCAGCTCAAGCACAAGCGGAAGAGAATCCTTGGATGGTTCGTGTTCGTGCTGTTGATCTCCTTTGGCAGAATGGTCAAACTGGCGCTGTACAGGCACTAAACGTACAGGCAAAAAATCAGTGGATTCCTGAATTTGACGTTTCTTACTTCTTTACTAAGAATATTGCTGCAGAGCTTGTATTAACTTGGCCGCAACAGGTCAACATCACTGCAGGTGGTACCAACATTGGCAAGGTATCAGCCTTGCCACCATCATTGCTGGCTCAATATCACTTTACTGACCTAGGTGCATTTAAGCCTTATATCGGTGCTGGTGTTAACTACACCGTTTTCGGTAACCGTCAAAATTTCTATGGTGGTGGCGCAGGTTTGCAAGTTGAGCCATCAAGCTTTGGCGTTGTTGGTCAAGTTGGTATGGACTATATGTTCGACAAAAACTGGGGTTTAAACGTGGATGTTAAATACGCAACGATTGCGACAAACGTACAGACTGTTGCTGGCGGTGCAAACGTTGGTAAGTTGACATTGAACCCATGGATGCCTGCTGTTGGCGTAACTTACAAGTTCTAAGAATTTAGTTCTTAGGTCTTGAGATAGGGCTCCTTAGGGGTCCTATTTTTTTACTTCTAATTACAAGGCTAGGTCATCAATCAGCCTATTGAATGCGAGCTCATTAAAGTTTTTGTTATTAAAGCAATGCAATGAAGTGTGGACTGGTGGTTCAGTCCGGCGCTTGGTGTATTGATCCCAATGTGCAAGCTTCCATTCATCCCTAGGGTCAGCACGTTTAGTCATCCGCTGCTTTGCTTCTGTTTCATCTAAATCAATCCAAGCAATCTGAATGCTGGTTTGAGGTGGAATCCCAAGAGCCAGTGCATCGAACATCTTGCCGCTTTGAATCTCCCTAGAAAATGGTCCAACAAGAATGACATTAACCCCTAAGAGCAAATTTTCTCTAGCAATATCAATAAGACCTTGGTACTCCCAATCACGTAAATTCTCCAGGTAGTAGGGGCTATCACGATCATTGGGGTTCTGAGTGGTTAGCTTCATGACATGGGCGCTAAAGGCCCCATAGGCCGTGTCTTTGTCGAGAAAGAAAAAATCCTCTCCTGTTTTCTCAATAATTAGAGGCAGGGCCTTCTTGGCTAGGGTCGACTTCCCAGTGCCAGCATGCCCTGCAAAGAGGATGAGGCGGGGCGCAGAGGGTGTTAATTTGCAAACCATATGTGCTTAGTCTCGCAGATATTGGCAGAAATATCTCCTCTTTTGGGGAAGTGGCGATAATGTCGCCATGGCTTTAATCGTACTCACTGATGCAAAACTGGCTTTTGGCCACGTTGACCTCCTCGCAAACACTGCTTTTTCACTCGAATCGGGTGAACGTGTTGGTTTAATTGGCCGCAATGGCACTGGCAAATCTTCCTTGCTGAAGATCTTGGCTGGTATCGAAAAAATGGATGATGGTCTGCTGCAATATCAGCAAGGCCTTCGCATTGCATATGTTCCACAGGAGCCAATTTTTGAGGCTGAAGAAACTGTTTTTGATGCTGTCTCCAAAGGCGTTGCTCAAGCTAAGGCCTTGCGTGAGGAGTATGAGGCTCTTAGCGTAGGTGAATGGGATGATGCCTCCCATCATCGACTCGACGAAGTGCAGTCCCAATTAGAAGCTTTGAGTGGTTGGAATTGGGAGCAACGTGTTCATGAAACCCTAGACCGATTGCATCTCGAAGCAGACCTCAAAATCAATACGCTTTCTGGTGGTACCAAAAAACGCGTTGCCTTAGCGCGTGCCTTAGTCGAGATGCCTGATGTCCTTCTATTGGATGAGCCAACCAACCATCTGGATTTAGATTCGATTGCCTGGTTAGAAGAGTTGCTCAAGGAATATCAAGGCTCAGTCATTCTGATTACCCATGACCGTGCTTTCTTGGATAACGTTTGTACACAGATTGTGGAGCTAGATCGCGGCATTCTCCGTAGCTATCCCGGGAACTTTACTCAGTATGAAGTTCTTAAGGAGCAGGAGCTGAACTCTGAGTCTTTGGCAAATGCCCGCGCTGATAAATTATTGGCGCAAGAAGAGGTCTGGATACGTAAAGGGGTTGAGGCACGTCGCACTCGAAGTGTTGCCAGGATCGCCCGCTTGGAAAAGTTACGCAGTAGCCGCGCCGAACGCAGAGATGCTATGGGGCAGGTTAAGTTAGCAGTGTCTGCTGGGGATCGAAGCGGCAAGATTGTGGCCGATTTGCAAAACGTGAGTAAATCCTACGATCGTCCGATTGTGCAAGATTTCACGGCAACGATTTTGCGTGGCGATAAGGTGGGCTTATTGGGTCCTAATGGTGCGGGCAAAACAACTTTGCTTAAATTGATTTTAGGAACGATTACACCTGATTCGGGAACCGCAACAATGGGAACACGGATTGAGGTAGCTTACTTTGATCAAATGCGTGAAGGCTTGGATCTAAATGCCTCATTAGAGGATTACATTAGCCCGGGTAGTGAGTGGATTGAGATCAATGGCAATAAAAAGCACGTCAAGAGTTACTTGAGTGACTTCTTGTTTGCGCCTGAAAGAACGAATTCTCCAGTAAGCACTTTGTCGGGTGGTGAGCGCAATCGTTTACTGTTGGCGCGCTTATTTGCTCGCCCTGCAAACGTCTTGGTCTTGGACGAGCCAACCAATGACTTGGATATTGATACCTTAGATTTACTTGAGCAACTATTGCAAGACTATAAGGGCACGGTTTTCTTGGTTAGTCATGATCGTTACTTCTTAGATAACGTGGTTACCAGCATTATTGCTAATGAGGGTGATGGCTTCTGGCGTGAATATGAGGGTGGCTACGAAGATTGGAAAATTCAGAAAGCGCGTTCAGACAAAATTCGAGCAGCCAATGCAAAATCTGGAGATAAAGCAGAAGCTAAGGCGGAGGTAAAGATCGAAGCTAAGGTGGAAGCTAAGGCAGAAAATAAGCCAGTCGCTAAAAGTGGTGTTCAAAAGCTCAATGGTAAAGAGCGTCAAGAGTTAGAAGTCTTGCCCTTACAAATCGAGACGCTAGAAACAGAGCAGGCTGATATTGGTATTGCAATGAGCAATCCAGATTTGTATAAAAATGAACCTGAGTTAGCAGCCAGTATGCAAGCGCGTCTGAGTGAAATTACTGCAGACTTAGATCAAAAGCTGCAGCGCTGGGAACTTCTTCTAAGTCGTTCGGAATCCTAATTACTTTAAGCGAGCCCGCAACTGGGCGATTTCATCAAGCAGGTCTAGCGCCAGGGCAACGCCTGGCACATTGAGCTCCAGATCATGCGTAAGGTGCGCAGCAGTTTTTGCTCTTCGTAAAGAGTCGCCACTAAAGCGCCAATCTTGAGGAGAGGATCCCACTGGGCTCAGTACTCCCTCCGAAACCCAAGTCATGATGAGATCCTCAGGAGTGCGTGATGCATGAGAGAGTTCCACAATCGTCATGTGAACTTCATTCTCTACAACTGCGCCTTCAATCCAGGTGATATTGGTTGATGTCATATCAATCATCCCTTCAAGTGAGTTCTGGGGTTGAAATCAAAAGCCTTTTCAAAGGATTGATAGGCTTCTTTGTGTGCATCTGTATCGGCTGGCGGTAGGGCGATAGAAGGCACTACATAAAGATCACCTGCCTCTGCGCTTGGAATGCCTTTTCCTTTGAGTCGCATTTTGCGACCCGCAACTGTTCCAGCTGGAATCTTTAACTCCAAAGTGCTTCCTGCTGGGGTTGGCACATTCACCGTTGTTCCCAGAGCAGCCTCCCAAGGCGCTAAAGGAATATCAATGAAAACATCCTTGCCTTCTATGCGATAGATAGGGTTTGGATGAAAATCAATTTCCAGATAAAGGTCGCCTGCAGGACCCTCGCCAACACCAGGTCCACCTTGGCCTGTCAGTCTGAGGTTTTGTCCAGCCTTAATACCTTTGGGAATGCTGACATCTAACTTGCGTTCTTGAGTGCTGACATGACCATTCGCATCTTGCACAGGCATATGTAATGCAATAGTGCGCTTCGCTCCGTTATAAGCATCAGCCAAATCGATCAAAATTTTGGCGTGATGATCTTGGCCTTTGAAGTTCATTCCCTGACGAGTATTACCACCGCGTCCACCTTGGCGATGTTTGCCTCTGCCGAATAGTGATTCAAAGAACTCGCTTTGATCACCCTCAAAGCCTCCGCCATAGCCTGGGTTACCACCACCAAAACCACCATCAGAATATTCAAAGCCTTCATTCCAATTAGGGGGAGGGGTAAAGTCTTGACCGTTTTTCCAGTTCTCGCCAAAGCGATCGTAGGCGG
Organism: Polynucleobacter sp. JS-Polo-80-F4; assembly: GCF_018881965.1. Lineage (GTDB taxonomy): Bacteria > Pseudomonadota > Gammaproteobacteria > Burkholderiales > Burkholderiaceae > Polynucleobacter. Next base: position 93,208 of record NZ_JACVPI010000001.1, on the reverse strand, counting down.
CGCGTTTCTCAGTGTCTTTTAAAACAGCATATGCTTCACCGATTTGCTTGAACTGCTCTTCAGCACCAGCATCTTTGTTGACGTCCGGATGATATTTGCGAGCTAGCTTCCGATAAGCTGACTTAATGTCTGCTTCAGTAGCGCCACGAGCAACTCCGAGTGTTTCGTAGTAATCCCTAAATTTCATAAGCCTGTTTCAGTTCGGTTTCTATCTGGGTTGAGCTATTAGGATTAATTCTACAGTTCTCTTAGCTCATGACCCCAATTTGCCAGGGCACAAATTCATAGTCACCCAAACCAAGGAGCTCGCTCTTGGAGGCTTCTCCAGATGCTGTTCTGAGGAAGAGCTCAAATATCCTTTGTCCCATCTCTTGAACAGATACGGTCCCATCTAGGATTTCGCCACAGTTAATGTCCATGTCTTCTGTAAGTCGTTGATACATGGGGGTATTAGTAGCAAGCTTGATGCAGGGCGCTGGCTTGGAGCCGAACATGGAGCCGCGGCCAGTAGTAAAGGCGATGAGATTGGCGCCGCCAGCAATCTGACCAGTGGCTGAAACAGGGTCAAAGCCAGGGGTATCCATAAATACAAAGCCTTTAGTGTTTACCGGTTCAGCGTATTTATAGACTTCCATGAGGGGGCCAGTACCACCTTTCATAGAGGAGCCTAAGGATTTTTCAAAGATGTTGGCTAAGCCACCGATTTGATTTCCAGGGCTGACTTGTCCATTAATTTGTACATCTCTACCAACTGAGTATTCATCCTTCCACCAGCGAATCCGTTTAATCAGCTTTTCACCAACCGCTTGATTTACTGCGCGACGGGTAAGGGTATGTTCAACACCATAAATCTCTGGCGTTTCCGAAAGAATTCCGGTGCCACCATGACGAGACAAGATATCAATCGCTGCACCTAATGCGGGGTTAGCTGTAATGGAAGAAAAACCATCTGACCCTCCGCATTGCAAGCCAACACATAAATGACTGGCAGAAACTGTTTCACGTTTTGCTTTATTGGCCTCTGGAAGTAGGGCTTTAACAGCCTCAATACCTGCTTCAATAGTTTTACGTGTACCGCCAGATTCTTGCATTATGAAAGTATGTAGATTGGTGCCAGCAGTCAGATCTTCCTGCTCCATCAGACCTTTAAGCTGATTGCGTTCACAGCCCAAGCCAACGATGAGTGCGGCAGCGAGATTGGGGTGACGCGCGTAACCAGCCATCGTGCGACGTAGTAATTGCATTGGCTCGCCACTCATTTCCATGCCGCAGCCGATATCATGACTAAATGCCACTACCCCATCCACATTTGGAAAGTCTTTTAGTCTCTCTGGAGTGAACCAGTCAGCAATCTTATTGACTACCGTTGCCGAGCAATTGACGGTGGATAAGATTCCGATAAAGTTGCGCGTTCCTACTTTGCCGTTGGGCCTGACGTAGCCCTGGAAGGTGGCGCGCTCTGACTCTGGCAGCATTTGCGTAGGTTTGAATTCGCTCGCATAAGCGTAATCACGATCAAATTCTCGGAATTCTGTATTGTGGCTATGAACCATGGTGCCTGGCTCAATGTCGACGTTAGCAAAACCAACCGTAACGTTGTATTTGAGGATAGCCTCACCCTTAAGAATCTTTTTGGCAGCAATCTTATAACCAGCAGGCACTTGACTGCGACTTGTAAAGCTTTCGCTTGGAACTTCAGTGCCAATAGCAATATCAATTCGCGCTACGACAATGTTGTCGTTTGGGTGTAGGCGAATAATTGGGCCTATTAAGCGCTTTTCAGAAATTTCAATCATGGAATTCTTTCGATGAGATGGTTTATTTATTTAGCAGTTGTGCCGGATTTCTTCATAATGGGCCTCAAGTTGCCTTGCATAGACAAGTTCAGGATTGCTCAATTATTCAATATTAAGAACATCAAAAGCAGCCTTTAATCTACGCGAGTAAGAGTCAGAAACCGTTTTAATTTCTTCTGGTGTCCACTTCCTAAATCCCTCCCCAGCTTTCATACCTGTTTTTCCTTCGGCCATGAGCTGAACTACTTTTGGGGGTAGGGTAGTGATATTGGAGAGCGATGGATAAATTTCTTTCGCGGCATTTGCCATCCCATCCCATCCTGAAATTTCTTTCTGTGTCATTGGGCCAACAGCAGCATAGCGAAAGCCAAAGCTATAGCGCACTGCATCATCAATATCAGCGGGCGTAGCAATGCCATCCTGCACCAGTGAGAGTGCCTCTCTCATCAATGCATGCTGAATACGATTGGCCAAAAATCCAGGGATATCTTTCTTTACTAAGACAGGTTTCTTGTCGATAGCCTTATAAAGTTCGCAAGCTTGTTCCGCATACTGGAGTTCAGTTTTTTGCCCCATCACAATTTCAACCAAGGGGACAACTTCTGCCGGCATGAAATAGTGGGCACCCATCATGCGATTTGCAGTTTTGAGGCCTTCTGCGATTTTGCTAATGGGAAAACCTGAGCTATTGCTACCAATGGGAACATCTGCTGGCACAACTTGATCGAGATATTTGAAGACCTGTTTCTTTAGGTCTAAGTTCTCGGCAACTGTCTCAATGACCCATGAGAATTGATTCCAGCCCTGCCAATCCTCTAGGGTTCCAATGAATTGTTGCTTCTTAATGTCAGATTCTTCTCTAGTAGCGCTATCTCCAGCCATGCCAATTTTCTTTGCAAGGGTGATGGCCTTATCCAAGCAGGCATCAGCCTTGTCATTTGATCTACCCAGTATGACTACGGGGATGTTTTGGGCAATAAAGCCGGCTGCTATGCCAGCACCCATAATTCCGGTTCCAATAACAGCTACAGATTTCATATTTATAAACCTATACGGTTAAGTAATAAAAAAGATGGACTACATTCTGATCAATATTTACCGTAGGTTATCATTATTTATGGTTTAATTGTTTTATATTAGAACTTACTTATCCGTATAACTTACCCTAGGAAACACTCTATGACGATGCATAACCCTTTCCAGCCCGTTGAGAAAATTAAAACGGAAGTTTTTTCAACCATGCCGGAGAAATTTCGCAAGAAATCCCGTACTGGCTGGTCTGACCCAAATCGTCAAGGCGCAGAAGTTGAATGCTTTTTAGAGGGGCCTTCATTCGATCGCGAAGGTAATTTGTGGTTTGTTGATATTCCCTTTGGCCGTATTTTTCGTATCGATACCAAGGGAGAGTGGGAGCTGATTACGCAATACGATGGCTGGCCAAACGGCTTGAAGTTTCATAAAGATGGCCGCGCCTTTATTTGTGACTACAAAGCTGGTTTGATAGCGCTAGATCCAAAGACTGGAAAAATTGAAACTATCTTAGGTTCAATGTACAGCGAAAACTTTAAGGGATTAAATGATCTGCACTTCGCCTCTAACGGCGATCTGTATTTCACTGACCAAGGGCAGACTGGTATTGCCGATCCAACTGGTCGCGTATTTAGATTGCGAGCCAATGGCCAATTAGATCGCTTAGCGCTCAATGTTCCAAGCCCTAATGGCATTACCTTGAATACTCAAGAAAAGCATGTGTTTGTAGCTGCTACAAGATCACAGCAAATCTGGAGATTGCCTTTGATGGCTGACGGTTCTGTTTCTAAGACTGGGGTTGCAATTCAGTTAACGGGTGGTGTTGCAGGTCCAGATGGAATTGAAATGGACTCAGAAAATGGCCTATTGGTATGCCACCTTGGTATTGGTATCTGGAGATTTGATAGCAATATGCTGCCAACGCACTTAATCTACTCTGAGAACCCACATCACCATCATTTGGCTAATATGTGTTTTGGTGGGGCGGATGGCAAAGATCTCTACATTACTGAGTCTTTGTCTGGCGACATCCTGAAAGCTCGTTTGCCAGTTGCTGGTAAAAAAATGTTTGGACTTACCTAAATTGAGCCAGCGATCACCGCTATATAAATCTCTAGCAAAGACGCTAGAGCAACGTATTTATAACGGTGATTGGCCCGTGGGATCCGTCTTGCCTGCCGAGGCGGATCTTTGTCGGGATTTTCAGTCCAGTCGACATACGCTGCGACATGCATTACAAATTCTTGAGTCCAATGGCCTGATTTATCGCCATCAAGGTGCGCCTACGAAAGTGGTATCTAGGCAGCGCTTACGACGTTTCACTCAAAGCTACAACTCTCCAATTGATATCCTGAGTTACTCCCGTGATACCTATCGCCAGAACCTAGTCGAAGAGTTTATAGAGCTGAATAAATCCCTCAGTCAGATAGTCGGGGCTCCGATTGGATCATCTTGGTATCACATTGGCGGAATTCGTAAGCGTCAACAAGCTGAAGAGGTGATTGCCTGGACGGATATTTATATCCTGCCTCAGTTTGCTTCGCTGACAAAAGATCCAGAGCATACCCAAGTAATGGTGTATGAGCAGATTGAGGAAAAATATGGCGCCCGCATCGAGAGAGCGGAAGTGGATGTATATGCCTCTCAGGCGACACCTGAAATTGCTGAAAAACTTCGCATCAAGCCTGAAACTGCATGCCTGGTAATTATTCGACGCTATTTTGATGACCAAGACAAATTATTTGAAGTCACGGTAACGCACCATCCAGAGAATAAGTATGTCTACAGCATGGAATTTAAGGCGAGCTCAGAGGCTTAAATCACGATGAATTATTTATCTATTATTGACGCTGAAAGATTTATCTCGAGCGCACTTCAATCAGAAAACGTTCCTGCAAGTGATGCAGACATCACCGCAAGTCTGATGGTGAAGTCTGATCTTGTTGGTGCTGACGGGCATGGCATTTTTCGTCTGCCCGCCTACCTGAAAAGAATACGGGCTGGCGGCATCAACTTGCACCCCAATATTCATATTGAACGCGAACAAGGTGCCACCGCCCTGATCAATGGCGATAACGCGCTAGGTCATTTAGTGATGAATAGGGCTGTTGATCTGGCGATTGAAAAGGTGAGGCAGCACAGCGTATGTTGGATTGGCAGTCACTATGGCAATCATTCAGGTGCTGCGTCGGTATATGTTCGCAAGTTAGCTGAGCAAGGCTATATCGGTATATATATGGCCGTTGGCAATGCAAATCATATGGCACCTTGGGGCGGAATTGATTTATTGCTTTCTACCAACCCGATTGCGATTGCGGTTCCAGCGGGTGACCACCCCATGGTGCTGCTAGATATAGCCACAACAGTAGCCGCATATGGGAAAGTCAAAGTGGCGGCGCAAAAGGGCAAACCCATTCCCGAAGGATGGATGATTGATCGTCAGGGCAATCCCATTACCGATCCTCATAAATCTTCAGAAGGCTCTTTATTGCCGATCGGCGGATATAAGGGTTATGGTCTGGCTGTCATGATTGGATTATTGGCGGGAGCCTTAAACAACGCAGCCGTAGGCAAGGGAACGATCGACTTCAATGCACATCACGACGTAATTACCAATACCGGTCAAACGATCATCGCAGTTGATCCCAGTGCATTTGGTGATAAAGATGCCTTTATCGGGCGCGTTATTGATTTAGTTGAGGATATCAAGAGTTCATCAACATTACCGGGAGTAAAGGAAATTCGTGTTCCAGGTGAGGGTGCAGCAAAAACAATGGCAGAGAGAAGTAAAAGTGGCATCCCAGTCTCGCCTGAGTTGCTAGAGGCATTAAATGATTGTGCTCAGGAATGCGGCATCCCTGTTTTAAGGTTTTAAAAAAATACCAAATTACTGGAGGAGACATATGTTTAAAAAATTAATAAAAAACATAGCAATAAGTGCAGTAATAGTTCCTGTGATAGCAGGGTCAGCTCTGGCAGCTTATCCAGATAAACCAATCAAGATGTTGATTGGTTATGCGCCTGGCAGTTCGACAGATATTGTTGGCAGGATGGTTGCTAATGATTTGAGTATTGCGTTAAAGCAACCCATCATTGTGGAGAACCGAGGTGGCGCTGCCGGGAGTCTAGCGGCTGATGCTGTTGCAAAAAGTATTCCAGATGGCTATACGATCTTGTTTGCCCAAAATGGCCTTGCCATTAATGTGGCGGCTAATCCAAAGTTGCCATTTAATGGTCAAAAAGATTTATTGCCTGTAGTGGGTGTTGCTGCTACTCCCCATATTCTGATTGTGAACAATAATTCCAACGCTAAAAATGTTGCTGAATTAATTGCAATGCTAAAGGCTGAGCCGGGTAAATTAAGTTTTGGCTCCTCAGGGATTGGTAACTCAGATCACATGGCTGGAGAATTATTTTTAGCGACTACTGGTACGCAGGCTATTCACATTCCATACAAAGGCGGTTCGCCAGCGGCAACCGATTTAGTTGGTGGTCAAATCGATTTTTATTTTGCCGGTATGCCAGTGGGTCTTCCTTTGTACAAGGGTGAGAAGGTAAGGGCTTTAGCAGTGACTAGTAAAGCACGCTTTAGTGGCGCCCCTGAATTAGTAGCGATCCAAGAGGCTGGCGTTAAGGGTTACGAGATGGCTTTGTGGCAAGGAATGTTTGTTCCATCTGGAACGCCAAACAACATTGTGCATGCGCTCAACAATTCAGTGTTGAAAGTATTGGACACTCCAGAAATGAAAGAGCGCTTTCAGAAGGCGGGGGTTCAGATCGCACCTATGAATACTCAGCAATTCACCGATCTATACAACACTGAAATTGCTAGGTGGAAAGTAGTTATTGAAAAATCTAAAATTAAATTAGACTAAATAACGTTATACATACTAGGCGCTGAGGTCAAATACTAAGACTTCGGCGCCTTTTCCATTTTTAATTTCCAGTTTGCTTTCATCTTGAATCAGCAAAGCATCGCCGGCATTTAGTGGCTGGTCGTTAATATCGATAGTCCCACTAATCAGGTGAACATAAGCCTTACGACTTGGATCCAATATTAAGGCCGCTGTCTCAGGGCCATTAAAAAGTCCTGCGTATATTGTGGCGTCAGCATGGATTTTCACGGCGCCATCATTGCCGGTTGCGGATGCGATGATACGTAGCTTACCGTCTTTTTCTATTTTGGGGACGGACTTTTGTTCGTAGCTTGGTTCTATTTCAGAAACATTTGGCTCTATCCAAATTTGCAGAAAATGCGTAGTTTGATCTTTGGCGTGATTGAACTCGCTATGTGTTACTCCATTGCCCGCACTCATTCGTTGGACATCTCCTGGCGGGATTCCTTTGATATTGCCCATGCTATCTTCGTGCGCCAATTCTCCAGATAGGACGTAGCTAATAATTTCCATATTGCGATGGCTGTGCTTGCCAAAGCCTTTTCCTGCAGCTATGCGATCTTCATTAATCACCCTGAGATTTCCCCAGCCCATAAAGCGGGGGTCATGATAGCTAGCAAATGAGAAGGAGTGGAAGCTTTTGAGCCAACCATGGTCAGCGTAGCCACGTTCTTGGGATTTTCTAAGATTTATCATGTTTTAAGGGTGTTTAAGGGCCAATTGAAAGAATCAGAATAAGCCTATTATCATTAGCTTTAATGAAATTTGCTGATTGGTAACATATGGGAAGCTTTAAAGAAGACCTTCAAGAGACATGCCTAGGTATATCTGAGAGCGCTCAGCAGAGCTGGAGCGATTTCACTCAATTTTTACATGAGACTTGGCCGATTCTGATTCTGCTACTGACAATCTTGATGGGTATTTGGTGGTATTCAGACCCACCTCCTCCAAGACACGTTCTCATGGCCACTGGATCTGCAGGTGGCTCATATGAAGACCTCGGAAAAAAGTATGTCGAGTTTTTCAAGGCAAAGGGTATTACTCTAGAGTTGGTACCCACAACGGGGGCTCAAGAGAATATTGATCGCTTAGCAGATCGCAAAGATCCCGTACAGGCTGCTTTTGTTCAAGCCGGTGTGGACCATGCTCAGGAAGTCACTGGTATTCAGTCCTTAGGTGCAATTGCCTATGATCCTATTTGGTTTTTTTATCGCGGTTCAGAGCTAAAGACTGCTGAGTCCGATACGATTGGCGTCGTACTTCAACATTTTGCCAATAAAAAGATTTCTGTCGGAATTCCGGGCAGCGGGACCTATGCACAGTCAACCAAAATACTAAAGGCTGCCGGCTATGAGAAGGGGATACAAGTTCTCAATCTTGCTGGACATGACGCAGTCAAAGCGCTGCAGGCAGGTGAGATCGATGGAGCCTTTATCGTAGATTCTTACGAGGCTCCTAATGTGCAAAGTTTGCTTAATGACAAATCATTACATCTGGTTACTTTTAAGCGTGCGGCAGCCTATGCCAAATTAATGCCTTATCTCAATATCTTGCATATCCCCCAAGGGGCCTTTAATCTGCCACGTAACTTCCCAGCAACCGATATGAAGATGTTGGCAACCACAACAATTCTATTGATTGATGATCGTATGCATCCCGCCATACAATTTCTTTTTCTAGAGGCCGCTAAAGAAATTAATGGAAAAGAATCTTTCTTCTCTGAACGTGGGGAGTTTCCATCATTCAAGGATTCCATGCTGCCCGAAAGCCCTGTAGCGGTTCATTTCGAGAAAAACAATTATCCGATGTTGGCAGCCTATTTTCCGTTTTGGGTAGCAGAGCTCATTAGTCGTCTCATGTTTGTAGTACTACCTTTCTGTATTTTGGGGTATCCACTTTTGCAGGCTTTGCCAGGATATCGGGCCAAGCGCATGAAAAATAAGATTCATCGCTTATATAGCTCGCTAAAAGCTTTGGAGCAAGAGTTGCTAAATGGCTTTGACAATCAGCAGCGGGATGAGTATTTGAAAAGACTTAATTTGCTTGAGTATCAGGCTCTGAATATTAAAATCTCAAAACACCTCTCTAGTGATTACTATTCCCTGCGAACCAGCATTGACTATGTGCGAAATTGCTTAAATAGGGGCATTCACCCCTATCAATTTAGTGAGGGAGAGGGGGAGAGCGCGCAGCCCCTCTTATAGAGTCTTATTCACTCTCGCCGGATCTGCTCGGGAACTTAAATGATGCGTAGCGAACTACAGCATTAGCCAAAGCTAGTATCAGGATGGTTAAGCCCATATAGAGAATGGGCAGGTCTGCCTCATGTTTAGTATTGACTAAATCAATAATGAGGCGAGTAACTGCGGTAATCGCTACGTAGATCAAAAAGCGTACTGGCATATGGTTGGTCTTGAAATAAATACCCACCATCGCGCCAATCTCTAAATAGATAAAAAGCAGGAGCAGGTCTTCAATCGAGGCTGAGCCCTTATGCACCATTCCCAGGAATGCAACGGCGGCTGACCAAACAGTTGCTGCGCCGATTCCAAACAATGCAATCCGATGAAACAATGAGACAAATAAGTTGCCGATAGGTACAGTCCATTTTTCAATCGCATCTTCTAATTTAGATGCATCTTTAGGTGAGGTAGGGGTCATGTTCATTAAGCCTCCGAGTTTTTAGTATATTTTCCTCAGTATAGGTATCTATCGAGCCATGTAAACAAAAAAAGAGGCGCTAAGGCCCCCTTTTTTTGGAAGTATTGACTTTGATCAACCCAAACTATCGGCCCAGATATTGTGAGCCCAGCCCCAGGCATAGACTCCTTCTAGGGTGGAAGGTGCTGGGGAGAGCCCTCCAGAGCCTGGAACCGGTTTAAAGGTTTTTTCAGCGGCAATGTACTGATGCACACTGGCGACGTGAACCACTTCTCGGTCATTCACAAAGCTGTAACAGGTATTGGTGAGTACTGGTGCAGGATTTAATTCCCAGCCACTGAGTTCTGCCACGATTGCTGCAGCCGCGACTTTTGCATGTTGGTTGGCCATGTGGCCAGATTTAGGCATTGCATAGGCAACTTGGATCGAATCTCCTAAAACATGAATATCTTTGCGTGCAGTGGATTCAAAGTTCAAGAAGTTCACGTTTACCCAGCGACCATTGGAGTTTGCTAAGCCAGTTTGAATAGCGATTTCACCGGCAGCCATTTGTGGCAAGACATTTAATACGTCTGCTTTGACATCATCCTCAACTTCCAGCTTGAGTGTTTTGGTTTTGGCATCCACACCAACGACATTACTTTTTGGTCGGTACTCAATAATTCCGGAGTACTGTTCAGCCCATACCTTCTTGAATAGTGCGCCCTTAGAAGTGACATCTTGGTTGGCATCTAGAATCAGCACTTTACCGCTAGGATTGTGTTGCTTCAGGTAATTCGCTACTTGACAAGCGCGCTCGTAAGGTCCGGGAGGGCAGCGGTAAGGCGCTTCAGGAATGCTGATTGCAAAGGTGCCACCGGTTCGCATAGCGGCGATTTGTTTATGTAAGGCGACCGTTTCTGGTCCAGCCTTCCAAGCTTGCAAGGTGACGCCATCCTTATTCGCCTGAGCAAGACCCTCAATGCTCTTAAAATTGAGAGAGACTCCTGGCGATACAACTGCTTTGTCGTAACGCAGAGTTTTTCCAGAGGCCAGCTTCACAGTTTTCTTATCCGGATCAATGCTAGCAACACTATCTTGAATAATCTTGATGCCATGACGTTTGCTGAGGGTGTCATAAGGGGAGGTAATCTCCGCCAAGCTACGTGATCCACCAATAACTAAGTTGGACATTGGGCATGAAACGAAGGATGTATTGGGTTCAATCAGCGTTACATTGGCGGTGTTATTCGAAAATAAGCGCAGGTACTTTGCAGCAGTAGCGCCACCGTACCCCCCGCCAATGACAACAATTTCTGCTTTTTTTAAATTGGCGGTGGCTGGAGTTGAGAAGCCAGCGAGCAAGCCAAGCGCTGCAGTGCCTTGGCCAATAAAGTGTCGACGATCCATGATGTGATTCCTTCTTATTTCTTGCCAAGTTGATTGGAGATGGTTTCGAGTTGCTCGTCCGTATAGCCTTTAGCTAACTGGGGCATGATGGTACCTTCGCGTGCGCCAGATTTAAATGCCTTGAGTTGAGTCAGCATTTGTTCGCTAGTAAGGTTATTAATCAGTGGCATTCCGCCATCAACCACACCTTTTCCATCAGTTCCATGGCAATTAGCGCAGGTTGCTGCAAGGCCGCGCTTATATAAATTGCTTGCATCCGTATTTTGGGCAAGGGCGGTTCCGCTCCAATGACTTATGCCAATATAAATTGACAATAAGACTGCGGGTTTTAAAAACTTTGCACACATAAAATCTGTCTCCGTTCAGAATATTTCCGGGTAATAAACTACATATTGCTTTGCTAGCATCTTAATCAAGAAGGCGCTGAAATAGGGTATTCATTTCAGACACATTTTTCATAAGCTCATTCGAAAATCTGGATATCACCATTTTTATTCGAGTTTCTGCTAAGCCCTATAAACTATAGGAATGCGAGGTACATTTTCTTACCGTTCTGCCATATTGATACTCCTTTTAGGTGTATTTACCTACCTTTATGGTTTGGATAGCCGATTTGCCCCTAAAAACGGCGATGAGTACCCCTATATGCATATTGTGCGGATGACTGCTGATTCGGGCCACTGGCTTCCACTCCAGTCTGAAATGGACGGCATTAAAAACACAAAGCCCCCACTCATTTTTTGGCAGGGCATTGCGAGCACCCATTGGGCAAGTGAATGGACTCTAGCCGATTTACGTTGGCCTAGCGTTTTATATACCAGCCTCACAGCATTTTTCTTATTTTTAGCGGTTCGTCGATTTAGTGGCAAAACACAAACGGGTATCTTGGCTGCTGTAGTTTGGCTTTCATTTTTTGCAACCTATCGCTACGGTCGGCCATTCTTGGCTGACCCTCCCGAAGTCTTTTGGATATCGTTACCATTTTTGGCAGTCTTGTATTGGGGTAGGGGTGCGCTCGAATCTAAATTCTTTTTTCCGCTCATGGCTGGAGTGTGTTTCGGTTTCGCCTTATTTGCAAAATCATTTGCTTATATCGTGCCCGCCACATTTGCTATGGGTCTCTACTATTGGCGCTGGCGGCAGTGGAGTATTCCTCAAGTAATCATCCGAGATCTATATAAATTAATCATGATTGCTGCACTTGCCCTAGGTGTGTTTGCACTATGGTTTGCCGTGGATCCAAATCCAGAGGCCGTTTGGAAAGAATTTGTAGTAGGTGAAAATGCCGGTAAGTTTGCCGCACGTCAGTCTAGTTACTTCATGGATCTTTTGCGGGGTGGTGACAGCATATGGCTTCTAATGCTCACTACGATAGCCAATGCAGGTTTATTTAGCTTTGTATTAATTTCTAGTTTGGTGCAGTGCTGGCGTACTCGTCGGTTTCTCAGCTTGGAAGAGGTTCTCCTCCTTTTAATGATTGCAGCATTCTTCATGGTGTTCAGTGTGCCTAGCCAAAGATCTGGTCGCTATCTTTTGCCAGTGATGCCTGCATTTGCAGCTTTGATTGCTCTGTATTGGGATCGATTGCCTTTATGGGGCTTTCGCATCGCATTACTTTTGCAGTTGCTAGTGCTATCGCTATTAACGTGGATTGGTATCAATCTGCAATTCTCACAGTTCCTGGGGGACGCAGGCAAGTGGATATATCCCTATTGCCACTGGCTTCTCATGGCTGCAGGATTAATGCTTATCTTAGCGGGTCTATTCAAACGAAACCTCACCAAAACCTTTTCTTTAGCTGCTTGTTTTCTAGTCTATTGCGCTTTGACCAGCAGTCTTGCTCCACTAGAGGGTCGTTTAGGGCGCTACTCTGTGGAAACCATTGCGCAGTTGCAGGGCAAGGATGTCTGGATTCCTTGCGACTATCGCGCAAAAGATGAGGAATATCGATTGTTGCTGCCAGGTGCAAAACTGCATGGTTATTTAGCCAAAGATGCTGCTGATATAGCAACCCTAACATCTGCTTATCCCTTGGTAGCCGTTCATGCTCCCTTGGGGGTTCAGCCAATACTCTGCGATTCTTGTCAGATAGTTGGGCAAAGAATGGAAATGAGGGCTCGTCACTCCACTGAAGAAATTAGGGAGATGTTGATGGGGCAGATTGGCAAATATTTATTTGTAAATGAGTATGTAGTTTCTACATCGGCACCCAATCCAGATTTATCAAACCTAAAGGATGTTTGTAGATGAGTCGTGTCATTGCCCTGTGTTTTTTATTGCTTGCTGCAGTGATTGGATTTCTGCATATTGATAGCCGTCCAGTTTGGGTGCCATTTGTGATTTCAGCTACTCAGGCTGACGAGGTGGTGGAGGAATCTACCACCACCAAATCAAAGGGCTCAATAAAAGTGGGCATTCCTATCCCTCAGTCCAATTGGCTGCCTGATACAGGTGCTGCTTCAGTTCATGCCGCATCCATGATTGCCCTAAAAGATGGTGCAGTGAGGGCATTTTGGTTCGCCGGTAGCCGTGAAGGCGCTGCTGACGTATCTATCTATAGCTCTGTATACGATTCGAGGTCTGCTAACTGGAGTGCGCCTACTGTTGTGATTGATCGCATTGATGCGGAGAAGCGTCTTTCACGCTATATCGCCAAGTTGGGTAACCCGGTGCCCGCGAGATTATCTGATGGGCGCTTGCAATTATTCTTTGTGACGGTTTCTATGGGTGGTTGGGCTGGAAGCTCAATATCTGCAATGACATCCGATGATGAAGGTTTAACCTGGAGCAATCCTCAGCGCTTAATTAGTTCGCCTTTGCTTAATTTAAGCACGCTGGTTAAATCACCAAGCGTCATGTTCTCTGATGGACTCCTGGGTTTGCCTGCCTATCACGAGTGGATAGGTCGCTTTGGAGAGTTCTTGAGGATAGAGGCGGGTCAAGTTATTGATAAACGTCGAATGAGTTCTGGCCGCAGTGCAATTCAGCCCTTGATTTTTGTGAATGATGCGCAGGATGCCAACGCTTATTTTCGCCAGACGCGTAGCGCAGGTTTGCCAAAACAAATACCAGTAAGTCATACCCAAAATGCCGGCCAAAGCTGGCAACCGTCAGAAGATTTGGGGATTGCTAATCCTAATTCTGCGGTAGCGGGCTTAGCTCTTAAAAATGGGTCACGTATTTTGGTTTTGAATAATATTGAAAACGGCCGCTATCGTTTGGTTTTATTGATAAGTGATCCCAAATCACAATGGCAAACTGTTGAGGTCTTAGAAGATGATGAGGCCTTGCCTGAGGCGCAGCGTAAAGAATTTTCATACCCATACTTAATCACGGTTGATGGCGATGATGCGCATTTGGTTTACACCTGGGACCGCAAAAAGATTCGCCATCGTTATTTTTCTGGTGCTTGGTTAAAGCATTCCTTAAGTAAGGCGCAATCCATAGAAGCAGAAGCATCACGCCAGGAGGCGCAATAATGAATGCATACATGCAAAGCTTGGCATTAATTGAGCTGTCTATTACGTGCGCGGTAGTGTGCGTGTGGGCCTTGCAAAAATTCACCCCAAATCCTTTTCCATTTACTGTAAAAGCATTTCTTGTGATTCTGATTGGCAATCTCTTATTTTGGCCTATGGGTATGGATTTACCTTTGGTCGCTTATATACGGGGCGCAACAGGTGACCTCAGTATTGTCCTAACGCTATTGTTATGGAGCTCATTACTGCCTACCAATAAGCCTGCACCGATGATCTTTAAGTTAACGGTAGCAATCATCTCTTTGTGTTTTTATCCATTCGCCTTAGGCGTAGGAATGATTGATCCTTATGCATGGGGATATGGAACGATTACGTTTTTAATGGCAGTACTATTTTTTGCGCTGGTCTGTGGATTGGCCAACTGGAGTATGGGTGTTTGGATTATTGCTATTGCCATCATTGCGTGGGCAGCACATTGGCATGAATCTGCGAACCTTTGGGATTACCTGCTTGATCCATTTTTGGCTATCTGGGCTCTTATTGCCTTGATTGGAATGCTGTATAGAAAACGTCGCGATAAGGCGCGATCTGGATATTTATTTAGACCAGGTTAATGTCCATTTAAATGCAACGTAGTAGAGTAGGGTGAATCTAGCAAGTTATTTAGATGGATCAATATTGAGGTAAATATGAAACACGCACATCAAGAAAGTACTCCTGCATTCAATAAAAAAGTGGGATTGCTAACGCTAGCAACAATTGCTTTTGGATCCCTCCTCAATGGATGCGTTATGAATCCTGGCCCATACCAATACAGCGGATATTACCCTCAGAGCTACACCCAGGAACCTATCTACAACGCTGGCCCACAAAATATTTCTTCAGAGCAATTACAGTCATTGGTCTCGCCGATAGCGCTATACCCCGACTCTCTGCTCTCACTGATGTTGCTAGCCTCAACCTATCCTCTAGAAGTTGCAGAAGCCTATAACTGGCGCACTAGTAATGCCTCGTTGAAAGGCGACGATCTACAGAATGCACTCAATGCACAAACCTGGAATGACAGCGTTAAATCTTTAATAGCGTTTCCAAAAGCATTCAATATGATGGGTAGAAAATTAGAGTGGACTCAGAATCTAGGCAATGCTTATAAGCTCCAAGCTGCAGACACTATGAAAGCAGTACAAGCTCTCAGAAAAATGGCTATTGCTTCTGGCACTTTGAAGTCTAGCCAACAAATAAAGGTCACCACTGATGCAAGCGGAAATATTCTGATTGGCCCAGCTAGCCCAACAGTGGTCTATATCCCAAGCTATAACCCCACAGTAGTTTATGGGCCATGGCCTTATCCAGAGTACCCGCCGTATCCTATCTATGACCCTGATTGGGGTCTGATGACTTTTGGTGTGGGTTTTATGATTGGCGATGGTTTTTGGGCTCAACCCAATTGGAATAATGGAACTATTAATGCAACGAACATCAATGCATCCGGACGCATACCTTCTCGCGCAATTATCGGGCCGGCAAACGTTGCCAATCAACAGCGTTTGCTGAACGATTGGAAAAATAAAGCCACCCCCGAGGAGAGGCAGGCCGCCAGAATGGATGGTCAGCGCGCCAATAATGCATTTCAGAGAGATGCAACTCCTCAAGAAAGAAATCAAGCGGCGCGTCTAAATCAAGAGGCACGTAATGATGCCCAGATGGATAGAGTGAACCCCAACGAGTATCGCGAGGCTGCTCAAGAAAATGAGTTGCGCGATCAAGCGCGCTTTGATGGCAATCAAGATCGTTCACGAGGTTTTGGTGGTGGCGGACGTGATGGTGGATTTGGCGGCGGGCATATGGGTGGCTTTGCTGGCGGTGGCGGTGGTGGCCACATGGGCGGATTTGGTGGTGGCGGTGGTGGTCATGCGGGTGGATTTGGCGGCGGCCATATGAGCGGCTTTAGACGTTAACTTTTATTTAGAGAAAAGAATCATGAAAACATTAACAGCAACATTCATACTCATTGCATCCATCCTTTCTTTTGCCCCCAGTGCATTTGCACAGAAGGATCTCCCAGTAGACGATGCAAGTACGGCCGCATTTGTAGAGCTCTGTAAAAACCCGGATGATGAGCAAGGCCGCAGCTTTTGTTTTGGCTTTGGAGAAGGCGTCTATCAAGGGTACTTGGCGAATCGCCGTCCGGATGCTAAGTCAACAATATGCTTTGTAAATAAGAGCGAGACTCGTAACGAGGTCTTACAAAAGTTCTTGGCGTGGACCAAGGCAAATCCTCAATTCGGTAAAGAGAAAGCGGCCAAAGCCTTAATGCGTTTCTTTACTGATAATTACCCATGTAAATAAGAGTTCAGAACAATAAAAAAGCCAGCAGATGCTGGCTTTTTTATTGATGCAATCAAGGCTTAGTCTGGAATATTAGACTTGCGAATGATTGGACCCCATTTATTGATCTCTGCTTCCAGATGTGCTTTTAGACCTTTGGGAGTCATCTTCTCGGGGGAGACGATATCAATATTGGCATCTTCCAAACGTTTTTTGACATCGGGAGTGTTGAGTGCCTTTATCAATGCAGCATTCAATTTATCCAAGATGGGCTTTGGAACACCTTTTGGTGTGTACATGCCGTGCCAAACTTTAACCTCAAAGCCTTTGAGACCTTGCTCATCTAAAGTGGGGACGTTAGGAATCGCAGGTAAACGTTTCAAAGTAGTTGTGCCGAAAGCCTTGACGCGACCATCTTTAATATAGGGAATGGTTTGAGTGGTTTGATCGCAAAGCAAGTCGACCTGACCGCCCAATAAGTCGGTTAAGGCCGGGCCGGTTCCTTTATAGGGGATATTGGTCAGCTTGACACCCATGCGACTCTGGAACAAGAGTCCGCACAATTGAGATACGGCACCAGGCCCAGCATTTGCCATTGTCACTTTGGAGCCATTCGCTTTGATGTAGGCCTCTAGCTCTTTAAAGTTATTCGCTGGCAAATCTTTTTTGCCTAAGAGCACCATCGGCACGTCAGCAACTTGGCCAATATATTCAAAGTTTTGCAAAGGATCGTATGGGAGTTTGTCATAGAGGGCGTTAGCTGTTGCCATGCCCATGTGATGCAAGTAGATTGTGTAGCCATCAGGTGCAGCGCGCGCAACCTTGGTGGTGGCGATTGTGCCACCAGCCCCATTGACGTTTTCAACTATGATGGTTTGTCCAAGGGCTTGACCCATTGGGACTGCAATTAAACGCGCAACAGTATCGGTTGGGCCACCTGCTGCAAAAGGAATCACCATGGTAATAGACTTGGTAGGCCAATCTTTTTGAGCGAGGGCGCTAGTGCTCAGAAATGCTCCAGCCGCTAAGGCGGCAGCAACTCCTGAGAATAAGAATTGTTTGATTTTCATATTGGTCTCCATCTTTTTTATGTAGACCAATTTTGCCAGTTTTATAACTTTTTCAGCAACTAAAGACCCTAGTGTTTACCAGTAATTGCCAGCGTCCTTTGGGCTAATAGAACAACGGGGCGATCGATCATGCGGCCATCTAATTTCACGGCACCTCCCTTGGAGGCCTTATCCGCTTCGATGACGCGTTGGGCCCACGCCAGATCTTCTTCTGTTGGGGTAAACGCCTTGATGACAAGGTCTACTTGCTTTGGATGAATGCAGAGTTTCCCGCCGAAGCCCATGCGCTTTGCTCGCTCAGCATCATCAGTGATACGTTCAATATCATCAGTGGATGGTGTAACCCCATCAATAGGAGGGGCAATCTGCGCGAGCCGAGAGGCCAATACGATTTGAAAGCGTGCGGTTTGTAATTCAGTTTCTTGTCGATCGCAGATCATTCCGAGGTCCGCCTGTAAATCTAAATTACCTAAGGCGAGTCTAATAACTTGATTGGAGTTTGCAATTGCCTTTAGTTGATCTAAGCCAATTGCCGTTTCAATCATCGGAATGATTGCGGTATTAGGGAGGATTAGGGCAGCGCCATTAATCTGGTCGAGTGATTCGCTCTTGGGGATCAATAGGCAGGCAACTTGAAGTTCTTGAGCCAAAATTAAATCAGCTGAGTAAAACTTGCTACCTGGGGAGTTCGTCCGAATTACTAAGCGTTTCTTTTGTTCAGCACTAAAGTTTGGCCAGGCAGCGCGAATAGCATCACGAGCACTCGCTTTATCTTCTTCAGCAACAGCATCCTCCAGATCCAGTACAACCCCGCTAGCACCACTGTCGAGAGCCTTTATAAAGCGCTCAGGGCGAGTGCCCGGTACAAATAGAAAGTTAGTGCTGTAGCCTAATGGCGTATCAAGTGGATTCATGAATAAGTATGTACTTAGTTTGACGGAAAAAGAAAGCCCATCTTGGCTTGTTTGCGGATATTCCACAAGAGATCAATTGCCTTAGTCATTTCTGCTGGGCTAGCGCCTCCGCTAAAGGCAGCTAGGCGCATAGCTTTATCGGTAATTTCTGCACGAGAGAGGGTATTGCCTGGGTCACCTTTGGGTTCATCGACTCGACCCTCTAAAACTTGCCCATTATTTAAATGAACTTGAACTTTGCCTATCCAGCGTTGTGGATAGGCGCCATCTACCTCAGGATCGAGCGTCATCGAGACACGCTCACGGAACGCGCAAATTTCATCATCATGAAAGTGTTGATCAAATTCTTGCAAGCCAGCAAATTGATAGTGCGCAACAAGTGCAAGTACGGTACCCATGGAGAACTTCGACTGATGCACCGTTGCGGGATCGGTGACTGGACCCAAGACATCAATAGCACCCTGATGGACTAAGGTTTCTACCTTAGCGATATCGCTTGGAGTAAGTTTGTTTGACAACATGACTTGCAGTAATGCATCAGCAGCAGGGTGAGTGTGACGACATGAGGCGTAATATTTAAAACTTGTTTCTGCCAAGGCCCAGCGACTTCCTAGGCGATCAACTAACTTGCTTGGATCGCTATCGCTAGACATACCGGCTGCTAGACCTTGCTTGCCCTCCAAAATATGCTGTGCGCCTGTAAAGCCAGTTTGTGCAATGTAGGCAGACATTAATCCAGTAGATGCTGCGTGCGCAGTGTGGAGTTGCTTTGAGTCTGCAGCATCGCGCAGAAATTCCCAAAGACCGGCCGACTGTGTGCCCGCAGAGCCAAAGGCATTCAGCATTTGCTCGGGAGACAGCTTCAGAAGTCTTCCAACCGCTGCAGCTGCCGCTAAGGTGCCGGCAGTTCCGGTTGTATGAAACACTTTGTAATGAGATCGACCTAAGAATTCACCAACCCGAATACCCACTTCGTATCCCGCAACTGCGGCTACCAATAGATCTTCACCAGAAGCGCCAATGGCTTGAGCACAAGCTAGTGCGGGTGGAAACACCACTGTCGCCGGATGAAAGACTGAACCATTGTGAACATCATCTTGTTCTGCGACGTGTGAGGCTGCAGCATTAGCCATCGCTGCTAAAAAAGGGCTGGAGGTTTTACGAGAAATCAGCACCTCTGAAGGGCCAGCATGTGCGTTACTAAAGCCACCCATATTTTGTGCAAACTGCGTAATGAGTTCTACCGGGCGAGAGCCTTTGCCTGCGATAGCGGAACCAAACCAATCGACCAATAAATCCTCAGCACGGTTCATCACCTCTGCAGGTATATCAGCAGCCTGTAAATTGGCAGCAAAAGTAGCTAGCTCACGAGAAAGACGTTCAGTGGTCATGAATTAAAAGTATTTTATTAAGCTAAAACAGCGGTTGCTTGCATAGTGAGCCAGCCTTCGTGATCTTGCGCCCAAATGGAAATTGTTTTTCCACTTGGATCTTTTTCTAGATCAGGTTTGGCGCTCACCTTAAAAATGTTGATATCGAAGGTTGGGCGAATGGCACGGAACTCAAAGCTCTTCAGCCTGCAATCAGGGATACTTTGACGCACTAAGTCAACCAATAGAGTGGCAATCAAAGGACCGTGCACAATTAAACCTGGATAGCCTTCAACCTCAGTCACATATTTGCGATCGTAGTGAATGCGGTGACCATTAAAAGTCAGTGCTGAATAGCGAAACAGCAGAACATCATCAGGCGTAATGGTTTTGCTCCACTTGGCATCAGTTGGTGCGGGTGTGGGGGCAACGGGCTTGTCATCTTGTCCAGGCGCATTGCGATAGACAATGTCATGCTCTTCAATAATCGCAAGACCATCTTGATTGGAGATCTTGTGATTAACTAATACGAAAATCAAATCACCAGTACGACCTGCTTTGTGCGTAACTGACTCAATTGTGGAGATGCGCTCAATCTCATCACCAATAGCTAGAGGCTTTAACCATTCAATACGACTACCTGCCCACATGCGCCGTGGTAGAGGAACTGGTGGTAGAAAGCCGCCGCGCTTCGGATGACCGTCAGGTCCAATTTCTGATTGGCGAGCATGGGGTAAGAAATACAACCAGTGCCATAGCTCAGGTAAAAAAGTTCCCTTATTGGGCGTAGCGTCTTCACGGTCTAAGGTTGCCGATAGTGCGCGTACGGGCGCTGCTGTGACGGTATCTTGAAGTGACTCGGTTTTGCCAAGCCATTCTTGGAGGTGGGTGATGGTTTGAGGTTCGATTCGCATGAGTTCCATTATGCCAATCTTGTAGAAAAACTCACCCCATCAAAACGGAGATGCAATAGAACAACAATCCAGCCAATGCAGAGCCAGCCAATACCGACATTACGCCCTTCTGAAACTTAAATAAGGCCAGACCAGCTAGGACGCAGATAAGAATCGAGACCCAAGAAATCGAGCCACCAAAGCCCCTCGGTAAAAACACGTGATATGCAAAAAATAGACCGAGATTAACAATGACGCCAACGACTGCAGCAGTAATGGCTGTCAGAGGGGCAGTAAATCCGATCTTGCCATGAGTTGATTCAATCAGAGGGCCACCCACTAAGATAAAAAAGAAAGAGGGTAGGAAAGTAAACCAGGTGGCAACACAGGCACCGATAACGCCAAACCAAAATGGATTGCTATTGCCGATCAGAGATTGAATGTGTCCTGCTAGGTAGCCCACAAAAGCCACCACCATAATGAGTGGACCTGGTGTCGTCTCTCCTAGAGCTAAGCCATCAATCATTTGGTTAGCGCTGAGCCAATGAAAGTGTTCAACTGCGCCTTGGTATACGTAAGGAAGTACCGCATAAGCGCCACCAAAAGTCAGAAACGCAGCCTTCGTAAAGAACCACGCGATATTGACATATAAAGTCTTCCAGCCAAAGATTGCCACTAAAGCGCCCATTGGAATCAACCAACATGCCAGTGCAACCAAGCCATGGCGAGCTGCCTTTGAGTACGTCAATTTCGCATGCTCAGGCGTGGGGGTGTGATCATCAATAATGGCAGCGCCGTATTGTTTTGTTTCTTTGGCGCCATGCCCACTACCTTGCTGAAAATATTCTGGATAGCGTTTGCCTCCCCAGTAGCCGATGGCAGCGGCAATCAATACGATGATAGGAAAGGCTAAATTGAGAATAAAGATTGCCAGAAAAGATCCAAGTGCAATCCACTGAAGCGCTTGGTTATGAATCGTGCGCTTGCCAATGCGAACTGCAGCATGCAGCACGATTGCAGTGACTGCAGGTTTGATGCCAAAGAAGATGGCAGCAATCCAAGGAACCTGTCCAAAAGTGAGGTAAACCCAAGATAGGCCAATCAAGATCAATAAGGAGGGCAATACAAAGAGGGTGCCGGCCAAAATGCCACCCCAACTCCGATGCATGAGCCAGCCAATATAAGTCACTAGTTGTTGAGCTTCTGGCCCTGGAAGCAGCATGCAGTAGTTGAGTGCATGTAAAAAGCGCCGCTCAGAAATCCAGCGACGCTTCTCAACTAACTCTTGGTGCAAAACAGCGATTTGTCCTGCTGGCCCGCCAAAACTAATGAAACCTAGCTTAGCCCAAAACTTCAGGGCTTCACGCAGGGTTACCGATGAAGGGATGCTCAAACTTCGTCCATTCCACCTACAACTTGACTAAAGCCGTTATCCACATAAATGATTTCAGCTGTGATGCCGTTTGCTAGATCAGATAATAAGAATGCAGCAGTATTGCCTACGTCATCAATCGTCACGTTGCGACGAAGGGGTGCAGTCTCCTCAACCGCTTGCAAAATCTTGCCAAAGCCTTTGATGCCTGAAGCTGCCAAAGTTTTGATTGGTCCAGCAGAGATGCCGTTAGCGCGAATACCTTTGGGACCAACGGAACCAGCGAGGTATCGAACAGAAGCTTCAAGTGATGCTTTTGCTAAACCCATCGTGTTGTAGTTAGGAACATTCTTCATGGAGCCTAAATACGTCAAGGTGAGCAATGAAGATTTATCTCGCAACATTGGCAGTGCCTCTTTTGCCATTGCTGGGAAGCTATATGCAGAGATGTCATGTGCAATCTTGAATCCTTCGCGAGAAAGGCCTTCTAAGAAATCACCTGCAATTGCCTCGCGTGGGGCAAAACCAATGGCGTGTACAAAGCCATCAAACTGAGGCCAGGATTTGGCTAAATCCTTAAAAAGAGCGCTGATTTGTTCATCGCTGCCCACATCGCAGTCAAAAATGAGTTCGGTATTGAATTCTTTAGCAAAATCAACAATGCGGTCCTTAAAGCGCTCGCCCACATAGGTAAAGGCTAGTTCAGCGCCTTCACGGTGGCAGGCCTTGGCGATGCCATAGGCAATAGAGCGGTTGGAGAGGAGTCCGGTAATGAGGATTTTTTTGCCGGTGAGAAAGCCCATGTTGTGTCCTTTACTTCAAATATGATTAGCTATCTACAATTGTTGCATATATGCCCACCCTAAAGCCCATTCGACAAATCGCCCATTTCTTGCTGCTAGCCCTGCTAGTAGGGCTTGGGGCCAATATAGCTCTAGCTGGGCAGGGGATTGCGCAGTACGGTAAACCCAAGTATCCCGAGGGATTTGCCCATTTTGATTACGTAAATCCCAATGCTCCCAGGGGTGGAACCCTGGTATTGCCAAACCCTGGACAAAGAACGAGCTTTGATAAATTCAACCCATTCACCCTCAGAGGCATCACTGCCCCCGGTATCGAGTTGATGTTTGAATCCTTGGCAGAGGGAAGTGCTGATGAGGTGTCTAGTATTTACGGTCTATTGGCGGACGATATTCAAGTGGCCAAAGACCATAAGTCGGTCACTTTCCACATTCGCTCTGAGGCGAAGTTTTCAGATGGCAGCCCAGTCTTGGCTGCAGACGTTAAATATAGTTTTGATACTTTGATGAGTGGTAAAGCTCACCCCCGATATAAAACTACCTTTGTAGATATTAAAGAAGCGATAGTTTTATCGGAACGATCGATTCGATTTGATTTCAAAAATGACAACGCTGAACTTCCAATCTTGGCGGGAACCTTTCCAGTGTTCTCGCGTAACTGGGGTAAGAAACCAGATGGAACGGTCATCCCTTTTGAGAAGATCGCCTTTGAGGCGCCGATTGGTAGCGGGCCTTATTTGATTGAATCTTTTAAAGCGGGTAAATCGATAGTTTATAAAAAGAACCCAAACTATTGGGCGGATCAACTTAGTAAGCCCTTAAACGTGAGAGTTGGTTTTTATAACTTCGATCGAGTGCTTTACAAACTCTATAGCGACGATGCTGTCAGGCTAGAAGCCTTTAAGGCAGGAGAGTTTGATGCTCTAGTGGAATACCGCGCCAAGATTTGGGCCAAAGGGTATGTGGGCTCCAAATTTGATAAGGGCATTCTATTAAAGAAAGCATTCCTCAATCACAACGGTGCTGGCATGCAAGGTTTCGCCATGAATGTCCGTCGCCCCATATTCAAAGATGCGCGTGTTCGTGAAGCCTTGGGTTACGCACTCGATTTTGAATGGCTCAATCGCCAAATCTTTTTTGATCAATACAGTCGGATTAATAGCTATTTCACGAACAGTGACTTGAGTGCTAACTTTGATGGTCCCCGTAAGCCAACTGATGCTGAATTAAAGTTACTTAAGCCCTTAAAGGATAAATATCCGCAATGGGTTCCAGATGCTGTCTTTGGGCCCATGCCTGCTGCACCATCAACAAAGCCCCCGGGTAGTTTGCGTCAGAACTTAAAGAAAGCCCGTGAACTCCTGCTGCATGCTGGCTGGCAATATCGTGACGGCGCATTGCGCAATGAAAAGGGCGAGCCATTTCGTTTTGAGATTGTCGAGGATGGCGGATTTTTCTTGAGAGTGATCTCTGCTTATGTGCGTAACTTAGAAAAGTTGGGAGTGCAGGTAGATATTCGAACAAGCGACTTCGCTCTGCATCAAAAACGCATGAATGAGTATGACTTTGATATGACAACAGTGCGTTTTCAGGACTCCCAAAACCCAGGCAACGAACTCTGGGATCGCTTTGGTAGTCAGGCCGCTAAAGAAAAAGGCTCTGACAATGTGATTGGCGTGCAATCGCCAGTGGTTGACGCTTTGATCGATGAAATTACTAAAGCACAAAATCGCGAGCAGTTAAGAACCGCTACCAGAGCATTGGATAGAGTCTTGTGGAATAGTTACTACGTGGTGCCGCAGTGGTACAACCCAACCCATCGCGTTGCCTTCCGTAATGAGATGCGCTACCCAGAGCCCCCTTTGTATTACTCGGCCGAGGCCTGGATCATGCAAAATTGGTGGAAGGAAGAGGCTAAATAATGCAAGGTCAAATGCGCGCCTATATTTTTAAACGTTTGCTCTTAATGATCCCAACCATCTTGGGGGTGCTAACGCTTACCTTTGCAGTTGTGCAATTTGTGCCGGGTGGCCCTGTAGAGCAAATGGTGCTTGAGTTAAAAGGCAAGGGTGGCGCAGCAACAGGAGGCTCTGAATCTTCTGGCTCTGGTTCAACCTATCGCGGGCGCCAAGGTGTAGATGCGCAGCGCCTTGAAGAAGTAAAAGCTTTGTACGGTTTTGATAAGCCGCCACTCGAGCGTTATTTCATGATGTTGGGGCGCTTTGCTAGATTTGATTTAGGGCAAAGCTATTACCAGCATGAAAGTGTTTGGAGTTTGGTCGTCTCTAAATTACCGGTCTCGATCAGCATCGGTTTATGGACTTTCTTCATTACTTATTTGGTATCTATTCCCTTGGGTATTGCCAAAGCAGTGCGCGATGGTTCGCGCTTTGATGCCATTACAAGTAGCATGATTCTGGTTGGTTATGCGATTCCAGGCTTTGTATTGGGAGTCCTATTGCTCGTGCTCTTTGGAGGTGGTAGCTTCTTGCAGCTATTTCCACTACGAGGTCTAACATCGGATAACTGGAGTGATCTCAGTTTGATTGGTAAGGTCATGGATTACTTGTGGCATTTAGTGTTGCCAATTACCGCATCTGTCTTAGGTAGTTTTGCCGTAGTTACTATGTTGACTAAGAATTCTTTCTTGGAAGAGATTCGTAAGCAGTATGTTTTGACTGCGCGCGCAAAAGGACTTACTGAAAAGCAAGTGTTATGGAAGCACGTATTTCGCAATGCACTCTTGCCGCTAGTGACGGGTTTCCCCGCAGCATTTATTGGCGCATTCTTTACTGGCTCATTGTTGATCGAGACGCTATTTTCTCTGGACGGACTTGGTTTGCTTTCTTACGAGTCTGTGATGCGTCGTGACTACCCAGTAGTTTTCGGCACTTTATATTTGTTTACGCTGATTGGCTTATTCACTAAGCTCATTTCTGATCTTTGCTATGTATATGTGGACCCGCGCATTCAGTTTGGTGCTGGAGGGGGCTCATGAGTCGTTGGCACCGATTTAAAAATAGCCGCGTGGGTTATGCGAGCCTATGGATCTTCATGATTCTATTTGGCTTGTCGATGTGTGCTGAGTTGATTGCGAATGACAAGCCATTGGTAGTCCGCTACGAAGGCCATTTCTACTTCCCAATTGTGAAAAGCCAACCGGAAACTGTTTTTGGCGGCGACTTCGCTACGCCAACTGACTTCTTGGATCCTGACATCCGTCACAACATCACCAGTGATGGCAACTGGGCAATCTATCCGCCGATTCACTATAGCTATGAGACGCTCAATTACTTTTCACAAGTACCCAATCCTGCGCCGCCTTCTTGGGAGAACTGGTTAGGGACTGATGATCGTGGGCGCGATGTATTGGCTCGCCTCATTTATGGTTTCCGTCTATCCATTCTCTTTGGTCTCGCACTGACTATTGTCGGAGTGAGTGTAGGCATCATTACTGGATCTTTAATGGGCTTCTTTGGGGGCAAGTTTGACTTGGTTTCCCAGCGCTTAATTGAAATCTGGTCGGCTATGCCTGAGCTCTACTTGCTCATTATTTTTGCTTCAATCTTTAATCCCAGCGTTTCTTTATTAATTATTTTGCTAGCAGCATTTGGTTGGATGGGTTTATCGGATTACGTCCGCGCAGAATTTTTCCGTAATCGCGCCTTGGAGTATGTGCGTGCCGCAAGAGCGCTAGGTTTGACGAATGTCCAAATCATGTGGCGCCATATTCTGCCTAATAGTCTGACACCGGTAATTACCTTTTTGCCGTTTCGCATGAGCGCTGCCATCCTTTCTTTAACTAGTTTGGACTTTTTAGGTTTAGGGGTTCCTCCTGGAACGCCAAGTCTTGGGGAGTTGCTCTCTCAAGGGAAAAGTAATTTGGATGCTTGGTGGATCTCTTTATCCACTTTCGTAGTCTTGGTAGCGACCCTGTTGCTATTAACTTTTATGGGCGAAGCATTGCGTAATGCTTTTGATTCTCGCAAAGCTGGGTTGATGAGTGGAGGGCGCCCATGAGCGAAGTTTCAACTCAAAAGCAGTCCTTATTGCGCTATGAAGATCTGTGCATTTCATTTGGATCGGGTCGACGCGAAAAGTTTGCTGTCAATCATCTCGATTTAGAAATCGGCATTGGTGAGCGTGTTGCTTTAGTGGGAGAGTCGGGTTCTGGTAAGACGCTGACCGCCTTAGCGCCTTTGCGGCTCGAACCTGAGGGTGCCAAGGTTTCTGGAAAGATCCTGTGGAGCAAAAAGGACGGTAAGGGCACGGTAGATTTGCTATCCATGTCTATGCAAGACATTCGGGAAATTCGTGGTCGTGAAATTGCAATGGTGTTTCAGGAGCCAATGACTGCTCTTAACCCGTTATTTACTGTCGGCAATCAAATTATTGAAGCAGTACAAATTTACCAGCCTTTAATTTCTAAAGCAGACTCCATTGATGCTGCGATTGACTTGCTCAGAAAGACTGGGATTCCTGAGCCCGAGCGTCGTTTCCATTCTTATCCACATCAACTATCTGGTGGTCAAAGGCAGCGCGCCATGATTGCGATGGCTTTGGCGTGTAAACCACGGCTATTGATTGCAGATGAGCCCACCACGGCTTTGGATGTCAGTTTGCGTTTGCAAATCTTAGATTTACTCAAAGAGCTCCAAGAAGAATCCAAGGATCATGGTGGCATGGGCATTTTGTTGATTACCCATGATCTCAATTTAGTGAAACATTTTGCCCAACGAGTAGCAGTGCTCAATCAAGGGAACTTGCTAGAGTCTGGCTCTACCAAAAAAGTGTTTGAGCATCCAGAAGATCCTTACACCCGCGCCTTGGTGAATAGTGAGCCCGTGCGTGACTTGGCGCCACTGATGCCCTTGGCACCGGTGCTATTAAAAACAGAAGAACTATCAGTGGCCTACCCGAGTTCAGAGTCTGTTTCTTGGTTTAAAAAAGCACCATCGCATAAAGTGCTAAAAAAAGTTAGCTTTGAACTTAAGCAGGGGCAGACTATTGGCATCATTGGTGAGTCAGGCTCTGGTAAGACGACATTGGGTATGGCGGTACTTGGTTTGCTAGGGGATTCTGATGCAGAAGTTACTGGTGATGTTGATGTGCTTGGTAATGACTGGCGGAAACTAAAACCGATAGAGCGACGCGCTATGCGCTCTAGCTTGCAGGTGATTTTTCAGGATCCCTTTGGATCGCTGTCGCCTCGCATGAATGTTTTGCAGATCGTTTCTGAGGGTTTGGATGTGCACTTCCCAAAACTGTCGGCTTCGGAACGTGAGAATCGTGTAGTGGATATGCTGAAAGAAGTTGGTCTTGATCGTTCGGCATTACTTCGATATCCCCATGAATTTTCTGGTGGACAACGTCAACGGATTGCAATTGCACGTGCCTTAATCTTGCGTCCACAAATTTTGGTTTTGGATGAGCCGACCTCCGCACTAGATGTCTCCATACAGAAGCAGGTTCTTGCCTTGTTGACTGAGCTGCAGAAAAAGTACAACTTGGCTTATCTGATGATTAGCCATGACTTGGCAGTAATTCGAGCAATGTCACATGAGGTGATGGTTCTCAAAGGGGGTAAGGTGGTGGAGTTTGGCGATACTGAAACCCTCATCAAGCATCCTCGTCAGACCTACACCAAAGAACTTTTTGCAGCTGCTGAGCTGACTTAGCGAAGGGTGGGGGCGGGCGAAAACCCTGCCTAAATGGGCTAAATTGGTGCATTTGCCCCTCTTTAAAGCAAATTTATCTTTATAAACAAAGACTTAAGCATAGACTAAGGACTTGGTTAATTGAGGGTTCTTTGTTAAACTGATCCGATGTCATTGAAAAAAGTACTGCTTTTAAAGCTACTGGGCCTTAGTTTGGGTGCCATTGTCTCTGTATCTGCCTATGCGGCCGATCCAGTGATTGAGGCATCTGCGGATGTTGCAGTTCCCAAAGAAAGCATGTTCCAGGCGGGGCGTTCTTATATTGCTCGTGTATCAGATCGCTTGGCAGACACCGTAACCGGTAAATCAGAAGAGTTAATTAACCGCGCCATGGAAGTGATTGGTGTGCGTTATCGCTGGGATACAGAATTGCCGCAATCTGGATTAGATGGCAGTAGTTTTGTTGGCTACGTTTTTAAAGACAAACTCGGATTTTTGTTGCCACGCAAATCCACTCAAATGAGTCGTGTTGGTAAACCCATTACTCGTGAAGAGTTGCAGCCAGGCGATCTTGTATTCTTTAACACGATGCGCCTCACTTTTTCTCATGTGGGAATTTATGTGGGCGACAACAAGTTCATTCACTCTCCTTCTAAAGGTACGAATGTTCGAGTGGATGATCTTGGTAGCCTCTATTGGGATAAGCGTTTTGATGGTGCACGTCGCTTAGATGGTAGCGATAACCTGAACGATTCCGAGCGTCAAGAACTTCTGAACGAAGTTAAAAATCTCAAGCGTAAGTCACGCAGCCTTTAAGCAAGAGCTCTTCAGCCTGATGGCAGTTAGCTCTTTAGCTTCTCTTTAATCAATCCCATTTGCTCTTGAGCGGCAAGTTCGCCCGCAAGAATAGCTGCATTTCTGGATTTGAAGTCACTACTACTCATCTGCCTTAATTGCGGCTGAATGACGATATCAGCACTTTTCAATTCGTATTGATTGATGCTTCTTTGCATAATGGAAATGGTTTGCTGCAAGACGCCAAACGTTCCGCTGGCATCTTGTAGAACGGGTTCGGTTGAGATGTTCACGGCAATCACTAAGGTTGCTCCCATTTGTCTGGCGTAGCTAACTGGTACTGGCGCCACTAAGCCGCCATCTAAGTATTCCTTTCCGCTGATGACTGCTGGCTGAAATACACCTGGCACGCTGCAGGACGCACGAACCGCCAAGCCGGTATTTCCGGTTCTAAATAAAACACCTTTGCCTGACTGCAGTTCTGTGGCAACGATGCCCAAAGGGATGCGCATTTGCTCGATAGTTTTGTTTTGCACTTCCCGGTTGACCATGTTTTGCAACGCATCACCCTTAATCAGTCCGCCAAATCGTCCGGTAAAGGGAAGGCCCCAGTCCGCAATCGTGGCCTCATCCAGATTTAGGGCCAGGCGATTGAGATCATTTCCTGTGGCGCCTGAGGCCAGCAGGGTGGCGATAACGCTCCCTGCACTACTGCCGACAACAATGTCAGGTCTGATGCCTTGGGCCTCCAGAGCCTTAATGACACCTACATGGGCAAAACCTCTGGCTGCACCAGCGCCCAAAACCAAGCCAACCACCGGTTTTTTGCTGCTAATCATGCTGCAAGAGCTAAGCCCGGCAGCGCCAAGAAGGGCGCCCATGCCCATTCCGAAGCTCCCGAGACCCAGGAGTCTGCGGCGCCCTATGGAATCTAGGCTATCTGGAGGGGATAAAGGGGGTCTTGTGGAATTCTTGTGCATATAGCTATTGTATTGAGCCTACCTTATAATGGTTGGAAGGTGAACGAAAAGGACTTCGTTTCAGCGCGGGCATATCCCAATAAGAACTGATGAGATAGATTGTCCGTAGTCGCTAGAGAACACCAAAACCCATTACTAAATACATTTTTAAAGTCTAATCAGGATGACTCCTGGTAGCCCGAATTTTATGGACGATCACAATAAGCGCGTAATTGAAACAGCCCTCCTGTGCGCGCAGGAGCCACTCACCGTTGCTGATTTGTCTCGCTTATTTATAGAAGACATCACTACCTCAGATATCGATGAAGCATTAATTGAAATCCAGCGTAATTGGGATGACAAGGGTATGGAGTTAGTTCATATCGCTACCGGCTGGCGTTTTCAGAGCCGTCTTTCGATGCGTGAATACCTCGATCGCCTGACTCCAGAAAAGCCTCCAAAGTATTCCCGTGCTGTGATGGAGACATTAGCCATCATCGCCTATCGTCAGCCAGTGACTCGTGGTGAGATTGAGGAAATTCGCGGAGTTGCCGTCAGCAGTAACGTGATGAAGCAATTAGAGGATCGCGGTTGGGTTGAGGTGATTGGCCATAAAGAAACGATTGGCCGTCCAGGTTTATATGCCACCACCAAACAGTTCTTGGACGATCTCAGCCTGACAAATTTACAAAGCTTGCCAATCTTAGAAGATGCCGCACCAATGGCTGCTGCGGCGCAATTGGGTCAAGCAGTAATGGAATTTGATCCATCTGCCACTGTAGAAACAGTCATCATTGATGCCGATGCACAAGAAGTAAATGAGACTGAAGTTGAGGTAGTGGAAATCGTTGTTGAAGAAACAACTATTGAGATTGCTGAAGAAGAAACAATTGAAGAAGTTACCCCTGAGTCTGAAAATAATCCAGACGAAACAAAATAATAATTAATGACAAGCTCTAACGAAAACGATTCATCCCCGGTAGTAAATTCATCGGCAACCCCTTCCAATTCAGATGCTGCGCCTTCAAATGCTGATGGCCAGAAGACTGAGGGTGGGGAGCGCACAGAACGTGGTGATCGTCGCCCGCGTCGCCAAGGCGCTGGAGGTAGTAAACACCCTTTTAATAAGAAGCGCCCATTCAATAAGGATCGGCCACGTCGCGAGGGTGTCGATGCCAATAGCCCCCGCGAAGGTGGAGGCAATCCAGGCAACAATCAATCTTCAAAATTAGCACCTAACCCAGCAGAGAGCGAGGCCTTATTTGCTTCAGTGGTATCGGGTGAATTTGATGCTGCCTTAGATGCTCCAGAAATTGAAGAGACTAAAAATCCTGATGGCGTGAATGAGAATGAGATCTCTCATCAAACTGGCGCTGAGCGTCGCGCACAACGCGCTCAACGTTCCCGGGAAGATGAAGATTCGGATGTACCAACAGATGAAGAGATGAGTAGTTTGCAATTTGCAAACGTTGATGATCTCCCGCTGAGTTTGCGTGATGAAGTATGGTCTGACCTCGATGGTTTAGATGACGATGCTGATGATGAAGATACCGTTAAGTTGCATAAGGTATTGGCTGATGTTGGTATGGGATCTCGTCGCGATATGGAAGACTTGATTATTCAAGGACGCGTATCCGTCAATGGATTACCTGCTCACATTGGTCAGCGCATTGGACCAACAGATCAAGTGCGAATCAATGGCAAGCCAGTGCATCGCAAGATTCAGACTAAACCGCCACGCGTGATCATGTATCACAAGCCAGCCGGTGAAATCGTTAGCCAATCAGATCCAGAAGGTCGCCCAACCGTATTTGACCGTTTGCCAAAGCCACGTCAAGGACGTTGGATCGCGGTTGGTCGCTTGGACTTTAATACTGAAGGTCTGTTGTTGTTTACTACTTCAGGTGAATTGGCGAATCGCCTAATGCATCCACGTTACGGTGTAGAGCGTGAATACGCTGTGCGTATTTTGGGTGATTTGAGTCAAGAAAATACCTCTCTATTAAAGAGCGGCATTACGCTCGATGATGGCCAAGCTAAATTCTTACGTCTAGCGATGGGCGGCGGTGAAGGCGCTAACCGCTGGTACCACGTTGCATTAAGTGAAGGTCGCAATCGCGAAGTGCGTCGTATGTTTGAGGCGGTTGGTCATGTGGTATCTCGCCTGATCCGAACCCGTTATGGCATTTTCTTGCTGCCTCCACGCTTAAGACGCGGCAAATGGGAAGAGATTGAAGCTGGTGGCATCTACAACTTGATGAAGTCTGCAGGCTTAAAAATGCCACAGCCGCAAGACAAGGGTCGCAACCCTAACGCGAATTCCAATAATCGTGATCGTCGCCCTATGGGTGAAGATTTCCAGCCTGACCCAATGCAAACCTCGGTTTCTTATTGGGGCTCTCGTGATGCCTTAACCCTTGCTAGCGGCCACAATGGCCTCACGCATCAGGGCCGAGGTGGAAAACCAGGTGGTGGCAGTGGTTCTGGTGAAGGGCGTGGTCCTTTCCGGGGTCGCACCCAAGGTGGTAGACCTGGTCAGGGCCAAGGCGGTCGAGGTGGTCAAGGCGGCCAGGGTGGTCAAGGTGGCCAGGGTGGAAATGGTCAGAACCGCAGTAAAGGCGGCAAAGTTCACCATGGTCAGTCCGCTTTTGTGACTGGCAACCCCCAAAGTCCTGGAAATGGGCCCAAGCGTGGTGCACCAAAAGGACGAAAACCCTTCAATAAAGGGCCTAGAAAGCCGCGTAATCCGGGCGAAAGCTTCTGATTTGTATCAGTTTTCTGCTAAATAGGCTATAATTTTGGTCTTACAGCAGGGTTTTGCTGTTTTGAGTAGTTACCGACTGATGTTGCGATCAACGTAAGTCGGCCTGTTCTGAATTTCGAGAATATGGGCTTTGAAGCCCATTTTTTTTTGCCATTTTGGTATGAAGGGGTGTCGTGAAGGATCAGCAGGTTATTTCTGCAGAGCTGGAAAACTTGGGTTACACGCTAGTTGAGATTGAGCGTGAAGCCGGAGGATTGCTGCGCGTCACGATTGAAAACCCGGATTACGAGCGCTTGATTTCTGTTTTGGATTGCGAGAAGGTGAGTCATCAGCTGAGCTACACATTGCCGGTTGAAAACATCCCTTACGAGCGTTTAGAGATTTCATCTCCAGGATTGGATCGCCCGGTAAAAAGTGCCGCAGATTTTGTGCGCTTTGCTGGCATGGAAGTAGATTTGAAGTTGCGTGTTGCCGCTGGTGGCCGCAAGAATTTTCGTGGTGAGTTGCAAGGTTTGCTGAGTGGTGAATTGAATTCACCAGATGCAAAGTTTGGTTTGGTATTTGAGGGTGCTGATGGTCAGCCCTCTCAATTGGAGTTCTCTTTAGCCGAGGTCGATAAGACTCGGTTGGTCCCTGTTATTGATTTCAAAGGAAGAAAGTCATGAGCCGAGAAGTTCTCATGTTGGCAGACGCGTTAGCGCGTGAAAAGAACGTTGATCAAGCGATCGTATTTGAAGCGTTGGAGATGGCTTTGGCCTCTGCAACCAAGAAGCGCTACGCTACAGAAGACGTGGATATCCGCGTTTCAATTGATCGCGAATCTGGTGAATACGAAACCTTCCGCCGTTGGTTGGTTGTTCCTAACGAAGCCGGTTTACAAGAGCCGGATAAAGAGATTCTGCAATTTGAAGCTCAAGAGCAGCTTGCTGACATGGAAGTTGGCGACTACATCGAAGAGCAAATCGAATCTTTAGCCTTTGGCCGTATCGGCGCACAAGCTGCTAAGCAAGTGATCTTGCAGCGCATTCGTGATGCTGAGCGTGAACAGATTTTGAATGACTACCTTGAGCGTGGCGAAAAGGTTATGACTGGTACCGTGAAGCGTGCCGACAAGAATGGTCTGATTATTGAATCTGGTCGTGTTGAAGCATTGCTCCGTCGCGATCAAATGATTCCAAAAGAGAACTTACGTTCTGGCGACCGTGTACGCGCATACATCCTTAAAGTGGATCGCGAAGCACGTGGTCCACAAATCGAACTCTCACGTACTTGCCCAGACTTCTTGATTAAGTTGTTTGAAAACGAAGTTCCAGAGATGGAGCAGGGCTTGCTAGAGATCAAAGGCGCTGCCCGTGATCCTGGTGTGCGCGCAAAGATTGCTGTAATTACTTATGACAAGCGTATCGACCCAATCGGTACTTGCGTTGGCGTTCGTGGTACCCGTGTGACTGCGGTTCGTAACGAAGTTGCTGGCGAAGCGGTGGACATCGTATTGTGGTCTGAAGATCCAGCCCAGTTTGTGATTGGCGCTTTGGCTCCTGCCCAAGTGTCCTCTATTGTGGTTGACGAAGAGCGTCATGCAATGGACGTAGTAGTTGATGAAGAGAATTTGGCAATCGCCATTGGCCGTAGCGGACAGAACGTTCGTTTGGCAAGTGATTTGACAGGTTGGCAGATCAACATCATGACTCCTGAAGAGTCTGCTGAGAAAACTGAAAAAGAAGCCTCTTCTGTACGCCAGTTGTTTATGGATAAGTTGGATGTGGACCAAGAAGTTGCTGACATCCTGATTGAAGAAGGTTTCAATACATTGGAAGAAGTGGCTTATGTGCCATTGTCAGAAATGTTGGAAATCGATTCTTTCGATGAAGATACTGTGAATGAGCTACGCACTCGTGCGCGTGACTCTTTGTTGACTATGGAGTTGGCAAAAGAAGAGCGTATTGGCGAAGTGTCACAAGATTTACGCTCCTTAGAGGGAATGACAACAGAACTGATTGCTAAGCTTGCTGACAATCAAGTACATACCCGTGACGACCTTGCTGAATTAGCTGTTGATGAGCTGGTTGAGGCGACACAAATTGACGAAGAAACTGCGAAAACGCTCATCATGAAAGCGCGCGAACATTGGTTTACTTCATGAGAGGAAGTAGTGCATGGCAACAACAGTAAAAGTACTCGCTAAAGAATTAAAACGTACCGCGCCAGACCTCTTGGAGCAGTTGAAGGCGGCCGGTATCGAAAAAGGTTCTGAGGACGACAGCATTACCGAAAAGGACAAAACTGTCCTGCTCGAGCATTTGCAAAAAGCACATGGCAGCGCAGATTCTGGCGCGCGCAAAAAGATCACCTTGATTAAGCGTGAGAGCTCAGAAATTCGTCAAGCAGATTCTGCTGGACGTACTCGCACAGTGCAGGTTGAGGTTCGTAAGAAGCGTGTACTAGTAAAAGCGGGTGATAAAGCTCCTGAGGTAGCACCAGAAGTTGCTCCAGAAAAAGCAGAAGTTAAAGCTGCGCCAGCTAAACCCGTTATCTCTGAAGAAGAATTAGAGAAACGCGCAGCTGAAGCGACACGCCAGGCCGAGCTATTGGCTCGTCAAGAAGCGGAAATGAAAGCAGCCGAAGAGGCGCGTCAAAAAGAAGTTGCCGCTCCGGTAGTTAAAGAAGAAGCGCCTTTAGATGCAGCCCCAGCTGCTGCTGCAGCTGCTGCAGAGAAAAAGGCAGTCGCAGATAAAGCTGCAAAAGATTTGGCTGCAAGCAAAGAAAAAGAATTGGCAGATATTCGTGTTCGTCGTGCTGCAGCTGAAGCTGAGGCATTAGCGATTCGCGACATGATGAGTGCTCCAGCTCGAGTTCTCAAAGCGCCTAGTGAAATTGCTGCTGAAGAAGCCAAAAAAGGTACTCTACATAAGCCTGCCAAAGTTGAAGGTGCTGATGATAAGAAGAAGGCTGTTGCTAAAGTTGGCGGCAAGACCATCAAATCTGCTGAGACATCCTCCACTTGGCAAGAAGAAGGTGCTAAGAAACCTGGAGGCTTAAAGACTCGTGGAGATTCATCTGGTGGTGTCGGTGGTTGGCGCTCAGGCGGCGGTCGTAAGAAGCAACGTCAAATCGCAGAAGCGAACGTTGATACCAACTTCCAAGTGCCAACAGAAGCTATTGTGCGTGATGTTCACGTACCAGAAACTATTACTGTTGCTGAGTTAGCTCATGCAATGGCGGTAAAGAGCGCAGAAGTGATTAAGCTCCTGATGGGTATGGGCCAAATGGTCACTATCAATCAAGTGCTGGACCAAGATACGGCGATGATCATCGTTGAAGAAATGGGTCACAAAGCCTTTGCTGCAAAACTGGATGATCCAGATCTAGATCTCGGTACAGATGGTCATGACGCAGAGTTATTGCCACGTCCTCCAGTTGTAACGGTGATGGGTCACGTTGACCACGGTAAAACTTCCTTGCTCGATAAGATTCGTGCTGCCAAAGTAGCTACTGGTGAAGCTGGTGGCATTACTCAGCACATCGGCGCATACCACGTGGAAACTCCACGCGGCATGATTACCTTCCTTGATACTCCGGGTCACGAAGCCTTTACGGCAATGCGTGCTCGTGGTGCTAAGGCGACCGATATTGTGATCTTGGTAGTGGCTGCTGATGACGGCGTTATGCCGCAAACAAAAGAAGCGATTCACCATGCGCTCGCAGGTGGTGTACCTATTGTTGTGGCTATCAACAAAATTGATAAGCCAGAAGCGAATTCAGAGCGCGTTAAAACTGAATTAGTAGCAGAACAAGTGGTTCCTGAAGAATACGGTGGCGATGTGCCATTTATTCCAGTATCTGCAAAAACAGGTGAAGGCATTGATGCGCTTCTTGAGAACGTTCTGTTGCAAGCAGAGATTCTCGAACTGAAAGCACCTAAAGATGCGCCAGCACAAGGCTTGGTCATTGAGGCACGCTTGGATAAAGGTAAGGGCCCAGTGGCAACTATCTTGGTTCAGTCAGGTACATTAAAGCGTGGCGATATGTTGTTGGCGGGTTCAACCTATGGTCGCGTCCGCGCCATGTTGGATGAAAACGGTAAACCATGTAATGAAGCAGGCCCATCTATTCCGGTAGAGATTCAAGGTTTAGGCGATGTTCCTGCTGCTGGTGAGTCAGTGCAAGTAGTTCCTGACGAGCGTAAGGCTCGTGAGATCGCACTCTTCCGTCAAGGTAAATTCCGTGATGTGAAGTTGGCTAAACAGCAAGCATTCAAGCTTGAAACCATGATGGAAAACATGGAAGAGGGTGCGGTTGAAGCTAAGTTATTGCCGTTGATCATTAAAGCTGACGTGCAAGGCTCTCAAGAAGCTTTGGCTCAATCATTAATGAAGCTTTCCACTCCAGAAGTGAAGGTTCAAATTGTTCACGCGGGCGTTGGTGGCATTACTGAAACTGACGTAAACTTAGCTGTTGCTTCGAAGGCTGTTATTTTCGGCTTCAACTCTCGTGCAGATGCGGCAGCTCGCAAATTGGCTGAGAATAATGGCGTAGATATTCGTTATCACAACATCATCTATGACGCAGTAGATGAAGTGAAGTTAGCTTTAAGCGGTATGTTGACTCCAGATAAGAAAGAAGAAATCACTGGTCTCGTAGAGATTCGTCAAGTCTTCTTGGTATCTAAGGTTGGTGCAATTGCTGGTTGCTTGGTTGTTGATGGAATCATCAAACGCACATCTAGTGTCCGTCTCTTGCGTGACAACGTTGTTGTTTGGACTGGTGAGCTGGACTCTCTCAAGCGCTTCAAAGATGATGCTAAAGAAGTTCGTGCCGGTGTTGAATGCGGCCTGTCATTGAAAGGCTACAACGATATTAAAGAGGGTGATCAGCTTGAGGTGTTTGAAGTCACTGAAGTTGCACGTTCACTCTAATTAATATGCATAAGACTAGTCCCCATCGTAACCAGCGTCTCGCAGATCAAATTCAGCGAGACCTGGCCGAGCTTATTCCGCGTGAATTGCGTAGTCCGAGCTTGGGTTTGATTACTTTACAAAGTATCGAACTCACCCCTGACTTGGCTCACGCTAAAGTGTTCTTTACTGTTTTGGGTGCTGAACCTGAGCATGCTTTAAAGGCGCTGCAAGAAAAAGCAGGGTACTTGCACTCACTATTGTTTAAGCGTTTGCATATCCATACCGTTCCTACATTACATTTTCACTATGACAGCTCAGTTGAGCATGGCATAGAAATGTCTCGATTGATCGATCAAGCTGTGGATAGTGACCGCAGCAGCAGTGATCAAGTAGGCGAGACCAAGTAATTCATGTCTATTCGGATCGACGGCGTAGTGCTACTAGATAAACCCGCTGGAATGAGTTCACAGGGTGCTGTTACTGCTGTAAAGCGTGCCTTTAATGCTGACAAAGCTGGCCATACTGGAACCTTAGACCCAATGGCAACTGGCTTGCTTCCGATTTGTCTGGGCGAAGCAACGAAGTACTCACAAGATTTGCTTGAGGCCGATAAAACTTATATTGCACAAGTGAAGTTTGGCTCGCGTACTGATACTGGTGATGCTGAAGGTCAAATCATTGAAGAGCTGCCTTTGCCTGCATTTGCAAGTGACGCAGAAATAAAAATCGCCTTAGAAGCATTGCTCCCGAAATTTACTGGCCCGATTTCTCAGGTGCCACCAATGTATTCCGCGCTCAAGCGTGATGGGAAGCCTTTGTATGAATATGCTCGTGCTGGCGTTGAGTTAGAGCGCGCTCCACGAGATATTACGATTCACTCCATTCGTTGGACCAATATTGCTTGGCCTGAAGCCACTTTAGAAGTGAGCTGTAGCAAAGGCACTTATATTCGTGTGCTAGCCGAAGATATTGG
Source organism: Polynucleobacter sp. JS-Polo-80-F4 (assembly GCF_018881965.1). GTDB lineage: Bacteria > Pseudomonadota > Gammaproteobacteria > Burkholderiales > Burkholderiaceae > Polynucleobacter. Next base: position 54,165 of record NZ_JACVPI010000001.1, on the reverse strand, counting down.
TAATACTCTAGGTTGCGGTGCTCATTTAGTAGGTTTGCGCCGCACTGAAGTAGGACACTTGAACTTGGAGCAGTCCTTTACGATTGAATCGATTCAAAGCGGTTTGCAAAATAGCGCTAACTACATATTGCCTGTTGACGCCTTGTTACAAACATTGCCCCACTTAACGGTGGATGAGCAACAAGCAAAACGTCTTGAGATGGGGCAGCGTGTTCCTCTCAATTTACCTTCCATCGAGGCACTAGTACGCATCTATCGCGCTACTGCTGCTCCCCATAACTTTATTGGTACTGCTGATTGGCGGTCTGGCGTTTTGCATCCCAAGCGCTTAATCTCTTCTGCCCATTAAACAAATTTGACTTATTCACCCACTAATCTTAATTAACCCGAATTTATATTCTTAACTTTAGAAGCTTCACATGACTAAACGCGCACTTCGTAACATTGCTATCATCGCCCACGTTGACCACGGTAAAACTACTTTGGTTGACCAACTTCTGCGCCAATCTGGCACATTCCGCTCCAATGAAAAAATGACCGAACGTGTCATGGACTCAAACGATTTGGAAAAAGAGCGTGGCATTACTATTTTGTCCAAGAACTGTGCGGTTGAGTATGACGGCACACACATCAACATCGTTGATACCCCAGGACACGCGGACTTCGGTGGTGAAGTAGAGCGCGTTCTCTCCATGGTTGATGGCGTATTGCTCTTGGTTGACGCGGTTGAAGGTCCAATGCCACAAACTCGCTTCGTTACTAAGAAAGCCTTGGCTTTAGGTTTGAAGCCAATCGTGGTGATTAACAAAGTTGACCGTCCAGGCGCACGAACTGACTACGTAATCAATGCTACTTTTGAGCTGTTCGATAAATTGGGCGCAACTGAAGAGCAGTTAGATTTCCCAGTGGTGTACGCATCTGGTTTGAACGGTTACGCTGGCTTGACTGATGACGTTCGTGAAGGCGACATGCGCCCATTGTTTGACACAGTGTTAAAGCACGTACCAGTTCGTGATGACAATCCAGAAGGCCCATTGCAATTACAGATTACCTCGATTGAATACAGCACATACGTTGGTAAGATCGGTGTAGGCCGTGTAAACCGCGGAACTGTGAAGCCTTTGATGGACGTAGTATTTATGGATGGTCCTGATGGCGTTCAGCGTAAGGGCCGTATTAACCAGGTATTGAAGTTCCGCGGCTTAGAGCGTGAGTTAGTAGATGAAGCTCAAGCGGGTGACATCGTATTGGTAAACGGTATTGAAGATTTAGCAATCGGTACAACGATCTGCGCACCAGATGTTCCAGAAGCATTGCCAATGCTGAAGATCGATGAGCCTACCTTGACCATGAACTTCATGGTGAACACAAGCCCATTGGCTGGTCGTGAAGGTAAGTTTGTTACTAGCCGTCAGATTCGTGAGCGTCTTGATCGCGAACTCAAGTCCAACATGGCTTTGCGTGTAAAAGAAACTGACGACGACACTGTATTTGAAGTTTCTGGTCGTGGCGAATTGCATCTCACTATCTTGGTAGAAACAATGCGTCGTGAAGGTTACGAATTAGCAGTTTCTCGTCCACGCGTTGTGTTCCATGAGGAAGATGGCGTGAAGATGGAGCCGTATGAAAACTTAACGGTTGACTTAGAGGATACAACTCAAGGCGCCGTCATGGAAGACTTGGGTAAGCGTAAGGGCGAATTACTCGACATGGTGAGCGACGGTAAAGGTCGTACACGTCTTGAGTACCGTATCCCTGCGCGTGGCTTGATCGGCTTCCAAGGCGATTTCATGACCATGACCCGTGGTAACGGTTTGATGAGCCACACATTTGATTCTTATGCGCCAGCCAAAGACGGTATCTTGGGTGAGCGTCATAACGGCGTATTGATTAGCCAAGATGATGGTGAAGCAGTTGCGTACGCATTGTGGAAGTTGCAAGACCGTGGTCGTATGTTTGTGAGTCCTGGAGATCCTTTATACGAAGGTATGGTGATCGGTATTCATAGCCGTGATAATGACTTGGTTGTGAACCCAATTAAGGGCAAGCAATTAACCAACGTTCGCGCCTCTGGTACTGACGAAGCGGTTCGCCTTGTTACCCCAATCGCAATGAACTTGGAATACGCAGTAGAGTTTATTGATGATGATGAATTGGTTGAAGTAACGCCGAAGAGCATTCGCATTCGTAAGCGCTACCTCAAGGAGCATGAGCGTAAAAAAGCGTCACGCGAGTAATCTCACTCAGGCTACACAACAAAAGTCACCTCAGGGTGGCTTTTGTTCTTCATTGAAATCAAAATAACAAATTAACTATTAATAGTTATCAATAAATTAAGTAAAAATAGATCCTCATGCTGCCATCGATAGAACAACGCCTTGCCCAAGAACTTTCTGCTAAACCTGCTCAAGTGGCTGCAGCTATAGCCCTGATGGATGAGGGTGCGACCGTACCATTTATCGCTCGTTACCGTAAAGAGGCTACTGGCGGATTGGATGACACGCAATTACGTTTACTAGAGGAGCGACTTAGCTACCTTCGCGAACTAGAGGATCGTCGTAAAACGATTGTTGCTTCGATTGAAGAGCAGGGCAAGATGACGCCAGACTTACTTAAGGCCATCATGCTGGCAGAAGATAAGACACGTCTAGAAGATCTCTACCTGCCATATAAGCCTAAGAGAAGAACTAAGGCACAAATCGCACTAGAAGCTGGCTTGGAGTCATTAGCAAATGATTTACTCAATAACCCGAATCTCGATCCAGAAATAGAGGCTGCTAAATATCTTAAGGAAGCGTTTCAGGTAGATGGCACTGATAATCCTGGGGTGCCGGATACTAAAACTGCCCTTGAAGGTGCCCGTCAAATTCTGATGGAGCGCTTTGCTGAGGATGCTGCATTAGTGCAATCCCTTCGCATCTACTTGCAAGATCATGGTGTAGTAGATTCCAAGGTGATTGCTGGTAAAGAGCAAGAGGGTGAGAAGTTCGCTGATTACTTTGATTACTCCGAGCCAATCAAAGCGATTCCATCACATCGTGCCTTAGCCCTATTTAGAGGTCGTCGCGAGCAGATGTTGATGGTCAATCTACGCTTAGATACCGAAGAAGAAAAACTCAAGTGGGATGCCCCTCATAATCCTTGTGAAAACCGCATTGCTAATCATTTCAAGATTAAAAATGACGGTCGTCCAGCTGATGCCTGGTTAGCAGATACTGTCCGCTGGACTTGGCGCATTAAGTGTTCTTTGCATTTAGAGTCAGAGCTGATGACAGCACTGCGTGAGCGCTCAGAAACCGAGGCAATTAACGTATTTGCCCGCAATCTAAAAGATCTTCTTCTAGCGGCACCTGCCGGTCCAAGAGTGACCATTGGCCTTGACCCTGGTATGCGTACCGGTGTGAAGGTAGCAGTAGTAGATGCCACTGGCAAAGTGGTGGATACCGATGTCATTTACCCACATCAACCCAAAAATGATTGGGCTGGTTCATTACATACTCTGGCAAAGCTGGCTGAGAAACATAATGCCACCTTGATCTCGATTGGTAATGGCACCGCATCTCGTGAAACAGATAAATTGGCGCAAGAACTCATTAAAGCCAAGCCAGAGCTCAAACTCACCAAGATCGTGGTCTCTGAAGCGGGTGCTTCGGTTTACTCGGCTTCTGAATATGCTTCAAAAGAATTGCCAGGCATGGACGTCTCATTACGTGGCGCTGTATCCATTGCACGCAGATTGCAAGATCCGCTTGCAGAGTTAGTCAAGATTGATCCGAAATCGATTGGCGTCGGCCAGTATCAGCATGATGTGATGCAAACCCAATTAGCAAAATCATTAGTAGCGGTGGTGGAGGATTGTGTGAACGCGGTAGGTGTAGATGTCAACACAGCCTCTGCTCCTTTGCTAGCAAGGGTCTCAGGCTTAAGCTCTACTGTTGCTGAGGGCATCGTAGCGTACCGTGACAGCAAGGGTGCATTTAAATCGAGGGCTGATCTCAAGAGTGTTCCACGCCTCGGCGAAAAAACGTATGAGCAAGCTGCTGGCTTCTTACGCATCATGGATGGCGACGATCCACTAGACGCATCCGCAGTTCATCCAGAATCCTATCCTTTGGTAGAAAAGATTCTGAAGGATATTAAAAAGGGGGTGAAAGAAGTGATTGGCGATGCTAATTTACTCAAATCACTCTCGCCAGAAAAATATGCTGATGGTCAGTTCGGCCTTCCTACAGTGACTGACATTATTAAAGAACTAGAAAAGCCAGGTCGTGATCCGCGTCCAGAATTTACTACCGCAACCTTTAAGGATGGCGTAGAAAAAATTAGCGATCTCAAAGTGGATATGATTTTGGAAGGCGTAGTCACGAACGTTGCTGCCTTTGGCGCCTTTGTTGATATTGGCGTGCATCAAGACGGCCTCGTTCATATTTCTGCGCTGTCCAATACTTTCGTAAAAGATCCTCATACCGTGGTTAAGGCCGGGCAGGTAGTAAAGGTTAAGGTGCTGGAGGTAGATGAAAAGCGCAAGCGCATTGCATTAACGATGCGCTTAAGTGATGAGGCTCCAAGGGAGGGCGCTAAAGCAGGAGTAAAGCCAGAGCAAAGATCCTCCAATCGTCCTAAGTCAGCTGAACCCAGAAAACCAAAAGAAGACAGAAGACAGGCGCCTCCTATGAATAATGCAATGGCAGCTGCATTTGGGAAGCTTAAGAAATAGTACTTTTTAGAGAATTTCTCCCTATGGGCCAGTAAATTCTCTAAACTACTACTTTGAATGTTTAATCACAAAATACAAGGATTACCGTGAGAATGTCCCAATCTATTTTCCGCATTGCAGCAATTTCGCTGTGCGCATTAGGCGTTAGTATTTCTGCTGCAAAAGCAGCTGATTTCCCTGGCGATCGTCCAATCACTTTGGTGGTGCCATTCTCTGCTGGTGGTCCAACCGATAAGGTAGCTCGTGAACTTGCTCTGGCAATGGGTAAGCAACTTAAAGGCCAGGTGATTGTCGATAACAGTCCAGGTGCTGGCGGTACGATTGCTGCTAAGCGAGTGATTAATTCCAAGAACGATGGTTACACATTATTGATTCACCACATTGGTATGTCTACTGCCCCAGCTTTGTATAAGAACTTGGGCTTTGATCCAATGAATGACTACGAGTATGTTGGTCAAGTTGCTGACGTACCCATGATTTTGGTTGGCAATAAAGATTTGCCTCCGAAAAACTATCAAGAGCTTCTCCCGTACATGAAGGCAAACGTAGGCAAGATTGCTTATGCCAATGCTGGCGTAGGTTCTGCTAGTCACTTGTGCGGCTTGTTGTTCATGAGCCGTATTCAGTTGGATTTGACAACTGTTCCTTACAAAGGCACTGCACCTGCATTGACCGATTTGATCGGCGGCCAAGTGCAATTGATGTGCGACCAGACAACTAACCTGTCAGGTCAGCTAGCAACCAACGCGGTGAAGCCGTACGGAACAACTACGATGCAGCGCATCAAAGCTTTTGAAAAGATTCCAACGCTTAATGAGCAAGGATTGAAGAACTTTGAAGTGAAAGTTTGGCATGGCGTTTATGCACCAAAAGGCACTCCTAAGGCAGAGATGGATAAGTTAGCTAAAGCATTGCAAGGTGCTATTCAAGATCCGCTTTATAAGCAACACATGGCTGAGTTGGGTGTAGAAATCCCATCCCAAGCAAATGCAACTCCAGAGGCCTTTAAAAAGCACTTGAAGGCGCAGATTGATTTGTGGACACCAATCATTAAGAATGCTGGCATCTACGCAGACTAAGCATCAATGACCCACATTAATAAAAGCCGCCTTCGGGCGGTTTTTTATTGCTCTACTTAGGGTGTAATTTAAACTAACTAAATACAGTAATTTGCTAATGGAGTTTATGAAAGTCAATTCAGAAGGGGTCTCAGCATCACGGGTATATTTGCCTGCTGATCAAGCTCATTTGAACTTGCTGGCATTCTTTGTTACCCAATTTCCACACATTGCCGAAGATGAGTGGGTGAATCGCTTTAATGAAGGGCTTATTCTTGATCAAGATGGCCAAACATTAACGGCAAGTAGCCCTTATCTACCAAATAGTCATCTACTGTACTTTAGGCGTCTTGCCCGTGAGCCTGAGATTCCATTTGAAGAAGAGATCCTCTACCAAGATGAACATATCCTAGTGGCGGATAAACCCCATTTCTTACCGGTCACACCAAGTGGTCTTTATCTTCATCAGACCTTGTTAAGTCGAGTCAAGAAAAAAACAGGCATACAAACACTCAGTCCGATTCATCGAATTGATCGTGATACTGCTGGCTTAGTAATCTTTTCCGTAAATCCAACTGAACGCGCTCAATATCAAAACCTATTTAGAGATAGAGCAGTTAAAAAAGTCTATGAAGCTATAGCGCCATATTCTGAATCGCTAGCTAAGAAGTTACCAATGACGTATCAAAGCCGCATTGAAGAGTCGGAACACTTTTTGCAAATGCAAGAAGTGGAGGGTGATTCAAACACGGATACGCTCATTGAACTCGTTCAAGAAAAAAATCCATGGGCTAGATACAGACTCACTCCTGGTAGTGGCAAAAAGCATCAGCTTCGCTGCCACCTTAATGTGCTTGAGGTCCCGATTAAGAATGATCAGATCTATCCTGTTCTGACACCTTATCAAGAATATGACTTAGATTTTTCTAAGCCCTTACAGCTGCTAGCAAAAGAAATAGCCTTTGTAGACCCCATAGATGGGCTAAACAGGACCTTTAGCAGCGCTCAAGAGCTAGTACTTTAGTTCGCTAGACCATTGATTTGGGGGCTTTGGAGAGGGTATTGCACCAAAAATAGGCATAGATTCTAGTAAAGTATTAGCTCTTAAGCTAATATGCCAGCCATGTTGTCTAAACCCCGTTACCGCTGGCTGTTGAATCGCTTGAGGCACCAGCCAACAGGTCTGGAAGAGTGCAGCCCCGATCTCATTGTTGAGTATTCCAGGGCAACTGGAGCAAAAGTTTTTTACCGCACCAATGACTATCCTCGCTGCCCACAATTAAGTCGTGATTTTGATAAGCTCGTAAAGCATAAATTAGCAGCACGCAAAAGATCATTTCTATATGACCTCAACGGATTTATGGTGGCTCCAAGAGCAACATACGTATATCGGTTAACGCCTGTGTCTGCAAATTCACTTACTTGGGTTGATCGGGAATGATGCAAATGAACAGTATTGATAGTCTATTTGGGATCAAGCCAAAATTAGCGGTACAACTTGGATTTGTTTCGCTATTTCTAATTTTAATGATCGATGTTCTATCCCCTGATGATTATCGATTAGTTTTGCTCTATCTATTTCCTGCTGCAATCATTGCATTGAATGCAAAGTCAATGAAAGTGGTTATTGCAGCTCTAATTATCACTACCTTATTTGAAAATTACTTCCTTCTTAGAGATGGCTATTTCCCCATCTACTTTACGAAGATAGAGGTATTAAACATCTTGATCCGCTTCCTGGCCACCCTATTAATCATGTGGCTAGCCAGGTCGCTTAGGCGCAGTCAATTACGCGTGAACATGCTTGCAAATACGGATTCATTAACGGGTTTATGGAATAGGCGCTGGGCTCGTATCGTGATAGAGCAGGCTATCGCAGGTCTAGAGGGGCGTAGTGAGATATTTTCTGTTGCGATGATTGATGTTAATGACTTTAAAAAGATTAATGATGTTCGAGGGCATTTGGTTGGTGATCAGGTGCTCACAAAGATTGCGCATACCTTGATGAAATTTTCATCTGAGAATGTTATGTTTTTCCGACTGGGTGGCGATGAGTTTTTGATTGTTGCATTAAAGGTAAATGAGCAAGAAGTGAATCGCATGTGTGGCGATATCGTTAAAACAGTCAACCAGACGATGCATGACTCTGCATACCCGGTAACCTTAAGTATCGGTATGGCCACATACAGCGATACACCGCGAACCGTCTCAGAAATCCTGCATGAAGTAGATTTAGAGATGTATCGCCATAAAACTGAAGGCAAAAATCCTCAATAAGATGCTTCAAATAGAGTTATCCATTGAGGCTCTACAGATTTAGGCTTTCAGGGCAGCAAAGCTTTGGGCTTGGGAGCGATGCCAATACAACTCAAATACCCTTGGTAGATTCAGGCTTGGATCTATATGTTCCGCTTTGAGTAGAAGGCCTGCAGGCATTTCAGGTAGCAAAAAGGATAAAAGGCGTACCTCATGCTTATTAATACGACGGATGATATGAGGAGCATCAATTTCACCGGGGTGATTTAGGCCCGCTGCCTCGACCAGCTCTTTTAGGGTCTTGAGTGTTTCATTGTGGAAGTTATAAACACGCTCAGCCTTATTGGGGACCACTAAAGCTTTCTGACGCAATGGATTTTGCGTGGTGACGCCAGTAGGGCAGTTGCCCGTATTGCAAACCTGCGCCTGAATACAGCCAATCGAGAACATAAAACCACGGGCGCTATTACACCAATCGGCGCCCAGTGCAAAAGCGACTGCCATATCAAATGCGCTAATGATTTTTCCTGCACAACCAATTTTGATTTGATCGCGTAAATTTGCACCCATTAGGGTGTTGTGAACCAGGCGCAGACCTTCTTGAAGCGGGGTCCCCACATGATTGGTGAACTCGACTGGTGATGCACCAGTGCCGCCTTCGGAGCCATCCACCACAATAAAGTCTGGATGAATGCCCGTCTCAAGCATTGCTTTAACAATGCCAAACCATTCCCAAGGGTGACCCACGCAAAACTTAAATCCAACCGGCTTGCCGCCTGATAAATCACGTAATTTCTTTACAAAGTACATGAGTTCAAGCGGGGTGGAGAAGGCGCTATGTGAAGCTGGGGATATGCAAGCCTCACCTTCCTTTACACCCCTTGCAGCGGCGATCTCAGCCGTTACCTTTGATCCGGGTAGGATGCCACCATGCCCAGGCTTAGCCCCTTGGCTCAGTTTGATCTCGATCATTTTGACCTGGGGATCTAGAGCATTCTCAGTATATTTTTCTGCATTAAAACTACCATCAGAATTGCGGCAGCCAAAATAGCCAGATCCAATTTCCCAGATAAGGTCACCACCATGTACGCGATGGTATTGAGAAATCGAGCCTTCGCCGGTGTCATGAGCAAAGCCACCTTTTTTGGCGCCAAGATTTAAAGCCAAAATAGCATTCGCACTCAGTGAGCCAAAGCTCATCGCTGAAATGTTGAAGATGCTGGCTGAATATTTTTGTGTGCAATCCTTGCCGCCGATATCGATGCGGAAATCATGGTTAGGAATGTGGGTTGGGGCTAAGGATTGATTAATCCACTGATAGCCAGGGGCCATGACATCTAATGTAGTGCCAAATGGAATTTGATCAGGAACTGCTTTGGCTCGTGAATAGACTAAGGTGCGCTGTTCTTTGGAGAAGGGAGTTTCATCGTTATCACCCTCGATAAAGTACTGTCGAATTTCTGGGCGGATGAATTCCAGCATAAAACGCAAGTGACCGATAACGGGGTAGTTGCGAAGAATGGCGACTTTGGTTTGAACAAGGTCGTAGATTCCGACGACAGTTAGAAAACCAAATAGTATGAAGAGGCGATAGGCTTGTTGGTGTAACTCTATAGAGGCAAAGCTCGCTACGGCCCCAATAATACAAAGTCCAAAAGGAATGTAACGAATCGGTAGATATTTATTGGGGGATATGGCCATAATGAGCTTAAATGTAGATGGACTAAGTATATGAATTGAATACTAACCAAACATTTTGACTTAAATCAAGCCAAATAGTGCTTCATTAGTGATTTTCCGGAGATTCTCAAGCATTGCAGGAGTATTCTCAAAGGAGTAGTTCATATTAATAATAGGAAGAATATGTCATTAAATCACGCAGTTATTTGGATTGACCATAAAGAAGCTCACGTCATGTTTTTGAGCGCAGAGGCTAGTGAAGCCGAAATCATTCGTAGCAAAACTACCCATGCGCATTTGCACCATAAGGCAAATGAAGTGGGCAGTGGCAAACTAGCTCTAGATCATAAGTACCTACATTCAGTGATTAATGCTGTGAATGAATCTAAAGAAATTTTGATTCTTGGCCCAGGCTCTGCAAAATTAGAATTAATTAAACACGCGCATAAGCATGATGCCAAGATTGCTGAAAATATTGTTGGTATTGAAACGGTTGATCATCCGAGCGATAAAGAAATTCTTGCCTATGCACGCAAGTTTTTCTATAAAGCAGATCAGATGTTATGAAAATTGAATTTATTGGTCCGCCAACTTTAATGGCTGATCTAGGCATCAGTTATCTTGCAAAGCTCGATGGCAAGGATCTTGAGTGCCAATTTAGTTATGAGGCCCTGGAGGATGTTGATCCCGATAGTATCTTGGGTGACCCATTGGATCATTTTATAAAGCATCAACTGAAACTACTTTCCGTTGCTGAAGCCAAAATTACTCAGGGACACAGTCATAATGGCGTGCTACAAATTCATAGTAATGATTTGGTTATAGATTAAATTTCGCAAACAGTTAGATGAGGGGAAATTGCAAATGACTAAAGCAGCTAAAGAAGAATTGGGTCCAGATGGACTCCCTGGACATGATTACTTTCTAGATGCAGTAAATCATATTGATGAAGCTGTTGCGAACAATACGATTGCGGCTGGGGCAGCCAAAGGAATCATCTTTAGTCTGGTGGAAACCTTGGGCGCCATGGTGGGTGATCCTGATCTACCAAATCATCTGAAATCCGGCTATATGGGGGCTTTGGATCTCGCGGTTGAGTTAGAGGCTAAACTCGCTAAATTGCGTTAATCAAGTAGCTTTTTTGTTTTACAGTAAGGGCAACTTTGGTTGCCCTTATGCATTTAAAATGACGGTCAATATTTATTTATCCGAAGTTCATGACCAATACCCCAAAGAAACGTCTTGCAGTAGCGCCCATGATGGAATGGACGGATCGTCATTGCCGTTCTTTTCATCGCACGCTTACTAAAGAAGCCGTTCTTTATACGGAGATGGTGACTTCTGGTGCCTTGATGCATGGGGACGTCCCGCGTCATCTTGATTATTCTCAAGATCAACACCCAGTCGTTTTGCAGTTAGGTGGATCAGAGCCTTCCGATTTAGCAAAGTCTGCCGAGCTAGCGCAGCAGTGGGGCTACGATGAAATTGATCTCAATTGTGGTTGTCCATCAGAGCGCGTGCAACGTGGGGCCTTCGGCGCATGTTTAATGGCTGAGCCTAATTTAGTGGCTGAGTGTGTCCGCTCAATGAAAAGCGCAGTAGACATTCCAATTTCCGTAAAGCATCGTCTAGGCTTGGATTCGATGGATGCTGAGAATTCTGAGGTCGATTATCAATTTGCGCTGAACTTTATTCTGGCCGTTGCAGATGCCGGTGCAAGCCAAGTAACAATTCATGCTCGTAATGCTGTGCTTAAAGGTTTATCGCCAAAAGAGAATCGTAGTAAACCACCATTACGTTATGAAGTGGCTGCAAAACTGAGGCTAGATGCACAAAAGCAATTTCCAAATCTCAAAGTGTTGCTCAACGGTGGCTTAGAAACGAATGAGCAAATTGCCGGTCACTGGAATGACTTTGATGGTTTCATGGTTGGAAGAGCTGCATATCATTTTCCGGCGCTGCTTTTAGGTTGGGATGACATGATCAACACGGATGGCGATGCTGCTGGTTATCTTTTTAGTGAAACCGAGTGGCACCGCATTCAAATTGCATTGGTGAAACAAGTTCACGCTTGGTTTGATGAGTGCCAGGCCAAAGGTAAGCCTTTTTATATCGGCGCATTCACAAGACACATTCTCGGTCTAGCTCATGGCAGGGCAGGATCACGGTATTGGCGTCAACGCCTCTCGGATCATCATGCATTGGCCAAAGTCCAGAGCAAGGCGGCGATCACCGACTTTTTCATAGATGCGAGCTTATGTCTTGGGGATTGGGCCGCTTTTGACTATGAAAGTGCCTAAACACAGCCTGTAAAGGGGTGTTTTTGACAGGTTTTTGGGCAAAAAGCTATAATCTAGGTCTTCAGTGGCGGACGTAGCTCAGTTGGTAGAGTCCCAGATTGTGATTCTGGTTGTCGCGGGTTCGAGCCCCGTCGTTCGCCCCACAGTATTAAAGCAAAAAGCCCCTAAATTGGGGCTTTTTGCTTTTTGGCAATAAGCGCTTATTTCTTATTGCGAGCTGATCTTGCAGACTCGGCAGCAAGATTAGACATCTTCACGGCTTCAGCGGCTGCTATCGCGGCTCGTTTAGTCGCCTCGGCTGCTTCGGCAGAAGCCAAGATAGATGACTCTTCAGCCTGATGAGCGACTGCGGCGGCAGCAGCAGCAGCTGCTGCAGAGGCAGCGGCAGCAGCCTCAATGGCAGCCTCAGCAGAGGCGGCAGCAGCATCAGCAGCAGCTTCTGCTGCATCTACTATTGCCTCGGATGCAGCTAACTTAGCGGCAGTGGCGCAATTCTTTGCGGAGAGAGAAGCCTTTTCGGCAGAAACAGCTGCTCTTTTAGCCGCCTCTAATGCGCTAGAGGTCAGTTCCTTTAAAGTCCCCAAGGCCTCGGCATAGCGGGCGTTTACCGTAATGTAGCCCTGCCTTAGATTGCTGACCTCTGTCTCAAGGCTAATCAGCTTTGAGTAAATTTTCTCTATATCGTCTTTCATGGATCCTTAATGATGAAATTTCATTTTTATAGTCCGCTTATTTATGATTAATAGCAAGGTTTTTATAGGTTTTAGATCCATAATTAAGATATGAATGCAAAGTCCACAATTGACTCCGATCTATCTTCCGATGCGTCTGTGCGCGAGGAGCTGGAAAAGCGTGGTTGGGCTTTGTCTGCGTTTTCAGAGGCAGCAGCAACCCTCGCACGAGCAACCTCTACCGAGTTATTAATACAAGAAGTTTGTGATGCTATCGCGCTGCTAGGCCCTTATAAACTAGCTTGGGTAGGAGAGGCTGTACATGATGAATTTAAAACCGTTCGGGTTGTAGGAGCAGCTGGCTCTGCGGTTGGTTATATCGAGAATATTGTTGTTAGTTGGTCTGAGACTGAGTCTACGGGTAGTGGACCGGCAGGCAAATCCATTCGCAGTAATCAAACTTATGTAGTGGTTGATGGTGAATTGGATCCTGGATTTATTACTTGGCGTGAGCGTGCAAAACAGTTTGGCATTCGTTCTGTAATCGGTTGCCCCATACCCGATGGCCAAGATGACATTCCATATGGATCTCTATTGGTTTATTCAACACTGCCTAATAGTTTTGGGGATTCAGAAATTAAATTGTTTGAAGGTTTAGCGAAAGAGATTGGCTTTGGTCTTCGCTCGATTGAGCGGCAGCATAAATTAGACGATCAAATCCACGAAAAGGAATTAACGCAAGAGCGACTCGCTGGAGCGTTGCGAGCCACGATTGAAGCGATGTCTAAAACCATGGAGTGGCGCGATCCTTATACAGCTGGCCATCAAAAGAGGGTAGCCATGATCTCGATGGCGATTGCCCGTCAATTAGGCTGGGATGACGAGCGTATCCAAGCCTTATACATGGCCGCGATGGTTCACGATATTGGCAAGATGGCAGTCCCTTCCGAAATCTTGACAAAGCCATCGCGCTTAAACGATATAGAAATGCAATTGGTGCAAGGTCACGTAGAAGCTGGTTATCAAATTTTGAAAGATATTCCTTTTCCTTGGCCAATTGCTGAGATGGTGTATCAGCATCACGAGCGTTTAGACGGCAGTGGATATCCAAACAAGCTGGTAGGCGAACAAATCTGCGAAGAGGCTCGTGTTCTGGCTGTTGCCGACACCATCGAGGCAATGGCTACGCACCGTCCATATCGCCCGGCCAAGGGGTTGAATGCCGCTTTAGAGGAAATCAAAGCTGAGTCTGGAGATAAGTTGGATGTCAAGGTAGTAGAAGCTGCTTTGAAGCTGATTGAAAATGACAATGAGCTGCAAAACATCGTTGAAAACCAATGATTAGTTCTCAATATATAGCGATTGCCGCCTATGTCTTGGCAGTAGTCGCTCAAATTTGCGCTGCAGTTTGCGCACTCAGTCTATTTTTTAAATCAAAAAGTTATCGTTTAGCTAGTGGCGCATTGGCTGTTGCCTTTGCTCTTATGATCGGCAGGCGAATTTCACCGCTATTGCATTTTTATGCTGATGCCTATTACAACGTCTGGGATGCTCTACTGGCCTTAGCTATCTCCCTGTCTATATATCTTGGTGTAACACAGTTCAAAAAAATTATTTTTGAACTGGAGTTGAAGAACTTCATGCTCGATAGTGATGCAAAAACTGATTCTTTGACGCAAGCCTTAAGTCGATCAGAAACGTTTGTGCGAGCTGAATTGGAAATAGAAAGAGCGCTTCGTAATCGCGGCCCCGTCGCCTTTCTCATGCTCGATATCGACCACTTTAAAAATATCAATGATGAGTATGGTCATCCATTGGGGGATATTGTTCTGACGAATCTGGTCAAATTCTGCCAAGAAGAACTCCGTGTAATTGATATCTTTGGGCGCGTTGGGGGAGAGGAATTCTTCGTGGTTTTGCCTGGTGATGGAGCTGATTCGGCGTTTGAAGTTGCTGAGCGTTTAAGGAAAAAAGTGCTTTTATCCCCTTGCGCTATTACTAAAGGCAAAGAAATCTTTATTTCAATCAGTATTGGGGTGGCAAGCTTTAACCCCATAAGCCATGGTGAAACCAAGGCAGGCGTGGTTTTGAGGGATTTTTATGCCAAGGCAGACAAAGCCATGTATTCAGCCAAGTCAAAAGGTCGCAATAGAACTGAGCTTTGGAGCTAATAGACCTCTAAAATAGGCTTTGTTCCCTCTAATTCCCATAGCAATGCAAAAAAAGCGAAACATTATTGATGTCACTATGAATGCAGTTGATGGCATCAAAGAGCTCATCTTGCAAAAAGCGGCTCGCCGAGAACTGCTTTTAGTTCTCATTGCCATCGTTTTTTTCTGCTATCGCCCCAATGTATATACAGTATTAATTGCGGTGCTGTCGCTAGTTCTACTAGCGGTTGAGGCCCTCAATACTGCAATTGAAAAGATTTGTGATTTGATTTCCCCAGAAGAGCATCCAGAGATTAAGAAGATTAAAGATCTTGGTGCGGCAGCAGTCATGATCATCTTGGTCGCAATCGGCTTAATTTTTATCCGCTACCTATCGCCATATTTTTAATGGGCAATTTTTTAAGCGCCTTTCATATACACATCATTCCTAGAATGGATGTGGAGTCATCGGATGAAACAACTAATCATGCTGAACGCGAGAAGCTGATTCTTCTGATTGCAAAAATTTGTAAAGATTTTCGTGGCACTGCCTCTGAAGAATCCCAAGACACTTTGATTTATGGATTTGAGCAAGTCAGTTTCGCGGTCCAGGCTGCTATGGCCATTCAAATAGAGGCGGATGCCTTAAATGCAAAAAATCATTTAGCCCCCATTGGCTTGGCGTCGATTGGGATTGTTTCTCTGATTAATCCATTTACTGGCTTGAGGGAAGAGGAGCGCTCGATCCAATTGGCATCGTTCATGGCTGAGGCTGCTGGCCCTGGAGAACTTTATCTATCTGAGGGCGCGCATGATTCCTTAAAAAACCCAGATTCACTTCTCTGTCGCTTTACGCGGCAATTGCTCAGGACAGGCGAGGATAGAGCCCTCAATGCCTATGAAGTGTTTTGGAATCCAACTGAGGTTGACCCTGGAAAATTGCATAAAGATCCCAATGCAATCGATATGGAGATTCAGCCTATTCGCTCTTTTGGTTTGAAATTGGTTGCGGGAATTCTGCTGCTCTTCTTTGGGGTGCTCCTCCTTACCGTGGGCTATGAAGCGCTATGGGCCTGGTTTTTATATTTGGTGAATCGCTAATGTTTATGCGCGATCGTCATTTTAGGATTACCGCAAGCTTGTTCATGTTTGCGTTCGGCATTGGTGTCATGATTTACTTTGCCGAGGAATTGCTCAATCTTGGTGGCCAGCTCTATTTAGGTTGGGGATCTTTCTTCGTCATCTTCTTAATGTCGAAAGTTAAGTATTTCCGCAATCAACCTTGGCGTTCTTTATTTATTGTTCTGGCGCTATTCGTTAGCTGTCGATATATCGCCTGGCGGATCTTCGACACCTTAACGTATACCGGTTTCTTTGATTTTATCGGCACCGCTCTGTTGTTCCTGGCGGAGCTATATGGATTCACCTTATTCCTGCTAGATATGTTTGTGAACTTCTCGCCAATGTCTAGCGAAGTTATTCCCTTATCTCAAGATGAGTCTTCTTATCCATCAGTGGATATCTTTATTCCTACTTACGATGAGTCTGAAAGCATTGTTCGCATGACGGTGACAGCCGCCACCCAGATTCAATACCCTAAAGAAAAGCTCAATATTTATATCCTGGACGACGGCGGGACTCATGCTAAGCGTCGCAGCAAGGAAAAGGGGCACCAAGCCTGGAGACGCCATTACAACTTAAGAAAGCTTGCTAAAGAGCTGGGTGTGCATTACATCACGCGGGACACCAATCAGAAGGCTAAAGCCGGAAATATCAATCACGCTTTGCAGCATAGTAATGGCGACCTGATTTTAATTTTGGATTGCGATCAAATACCAACAAAAGATATTTTGCACAACACAGTAGGGCAGTTTTTAAGCGATCCCAAAATGTTCTTGGTGCAAACACCGCATTTCTTCATCAATGAAACTCCAGTCAATAACGTGATTACTGGCGTTTCTAATCGCCCGGATGAGAGCGAGATGTTTTATCGCAAAATACAGCCAGCCATGAATTTTTGGAATTCGGCGTTTTTCTGTGGCTCCGCAGCGTTGCTGCGCCGTAATTACCTGATGGAAGTAGGTGGCATTGCCATTAAGACAATTACGGAAGATTGCGAGACTTCACTTATTCTGCATGCGCATGGCTATAACAGCAGCTATATCAATAAGCCCATGGTCTGCGGTCTTTCCCCAGAGACTCCGTCTGACTATCTAACCCAGCATTCTCGCTGGGCCAAGGGGATGCTCCAGATCTTGATGCATTACAACCCCTTATTTATGCGCGGACTGAGTCTGCCGCAACGTTTGGCCTATTTTTCTTCATCGTATTCTTGGCTTTTTGGATTCGCGCGCTACATCTTTTTCTTGGCGCCTTCAGCATTCTTGATTTTGGGCCTTAATGTTTATTCGGCCAATTGGCATGAGATGGTGGATTTCACAGTTCCTTATGCCTTGAGTATTTTGGTGGTGATCTCTTACTTCTTTGCTGGTTCGCGACAACTTTTCTTCTCAGAAATTTATGAAACCGTTAAAGGATTCAGGATGATTCGAGAGCTCATGCCCGTACTTTTAAATCCTTGGAAGCAAAAGTTCTTGGTAACTCCAAAGGGAATCACCTTAGAAAAAGAGCAGCTCAGCTGGGATGCCTTCCCATTATTTATCCTGGTAACCATCAATGTCGTTTCAATTCTTATTGCCGCCCTCCGCTGGCATTACGAACCCATTTGGCATGACAACATCGTTATCACCGCAATATGGTGCTGCATCAATATTTGGTTGGGCTTAATGTCCCTGGGCGCATTTTGGGAAAAGCGCCAAGTCAGAGCTTATTACCGAATTGGTGGAGGCGGAACGGTCACAGTGCTTCGTGGTAACGGACTACCTGTTATCGAAGCAAATTTGGAGGATGTTTCGGTAAGCGGCATTGGGTTTGTTCTTCCATTCAATACGGATCTCAAAGTTGGCGAATCTATTCAATTAGCCGTAAATGATAGTTATGGAAATGGATATTCATTCAAGGCAAAGGTAGTTCGACTTCAACGCGAAGTCGACCATTATTTTTGTGGAACCCAGTTTGTTCCTGAGCAAATTGGTAGTCCTGAAGCGATTGCTTATGTCTATGGAGATAGTGGCCGCTGGCAACGGATATGGGATGCTAGCGCAGAACTTAAGCACTCAAAACTTCAGCTGTACTTATTAACCAAGTTAGGTTTTCGTGCCATTCGCGAAAACTCCGCTGGTTATTTTGCGTATATAACAAAAAGCATTGGCATTTTTATCGCGATGCTCTTTAACCCTTACTTTTGGTTTTACGCAATCACTGGTCTAGTCAATTGGATTATTTATCTATTCTATTTATTTGCTGTCTATACCATTGGCTTAGTTGACCATGAGAAGGCGCGAACCTTCCCCCGCTTGCAGGCTGGCCAAAAGATGACGGTGTACTTTCCTAAGTTGGACGCTACTTTGGAGGGTTGGCTCTTTGATATCTCCCTAACGGGTGTGGGCATTAAAGTGAACCTACCTTTTCTGATTGATGACAATGAATTGATAGAAGTTTCTGTGTCTGGTGTATTAAAGACACAGCAGCGCATGGATTGCATGATTCGCCGCGTCATAAAAGAGGGCGACGAAGTCATTTTGGGCGCTGAATTTATTGTGGACAACAGTAATTTCTTCAGGATTGTGAGCTTTGTTTATGGCCAAGGATCGAAAATGGTATTTTCTTTGGCGATTCAGAATTTAAGGCGCATTCTGGCTTATCTCTTTTTCACAGGCGAGCTAAAGGATGAGCGCAAGAGCCTCGCTTCATCTTCTAAGTCCCTAAGCAAGTAAATAAGTAAATAATTCTTTTGAAAATTAAAGTCCTTCATCTCTGCTTAAGTCTTACATTGCTTGCTTCAGTTGGGGTGGGAGAGTTTGTCTATGCTTCAGAAACAACCCTCAGTAGGCAAGAGATTGCAGAGGCTAGAAGGGCATTGACCCAAGCTACTATTCTTCAAAAAAGTGGCAAGCCAGCTGAGGCAAATGCATTTCTAAAAGAGAAGTTCCCGAATGGACCGCCTGCGGGTGATCTAGCAGTTGGATATTACAAAATTATTGCTAGCTTGCCGGGCGGCTGGAATGAGGCACGTTCGGGGTTAGAGAGCTTGGTTAAATCCGACCCAAAAAACTTGCAGTACTCCTTAGCTTTAGATACCTTATTGGGATCTAAGCGAGAGACTCGTGATCTTGCCATTCATAATTTGGCTGAAACCTATCAAGTTCGCAAAGTGGATAAGCAGCGCGTGCTTCAAGTGTGGCGAGAAGTGCTCAATGCACAAGAGATTGGTCCCGACCTGATTCCGCTTTATGAGCAATATCTAAAGTTAGATCCTCATAACCAAGAAATTACCGGTCGCTGGATTCTTGAGAAGGATGCGCTTGAAGAGCGTAAACGTATTGCAAATGATCCTTTGCTCAGACGTCGTCAAGTTGGCCTAGATCTATTGGACAAGGGTGACATCGTAGGGGCGGAAGCGCCGCTGATGGATACGCTTAAAGCGCGTCCAAAAGATTATCTGGCGTTAGGAGGCATGGGCCTCATTCGGATGAGGCAAGGTAACTACGAAGAGGCCGCCGCTTACTATCAGAAAGCCTTGGCGCTCAATCCTGAAAATAGTGGCAAGTGGAAGAGTCTTATATCTACGAGTCAGTACTGGGGACAAATTCATCAAGCTGAGGACGCAAGAGATAAAAAGAATTACTCCTTAGCAATGGAGAAAATCCGTGCAGCCATCAATCTTGAACCGCAAGGTGCAGAGGCGATCGCTGTATTAGGAACCATTGAGGCTGATCGTGGCAATAGCAAGGAAGCTGAAAAGCAATTTCGAGAAGCCTTAGCCATTGAATCAGATAACGGCATTGCATTACGAGGCTTGGTTCAGTTATTAATTAATGCTGGCAAACGCGATGAAGCACTAGCTTTGATTAATGCTCAGGCTCCCGAGAATAGCCCTGCTGGCAAAGGATATGATTATTTGCGAATCAAGATTTTGAGTTCTCAGGCAGATGAATTGGTGAGCAAGGGACAAGGAGAGGCCGCTATTCCTTATCTACAGCGTGCATTAAAGCTGGACCCACCAAACCCCTGGCTGCGCTTTCAATTGGCTGGAGTATATGAGGGATTGGGATCAGTCGACAAGGGCTTAGCCGTGATGAAAGAGGGCTTACGACTTGCCCCCAATGATCCCGAGATGACAAATGCGAACGTACTGTTCTTATTGAGTGCGGATAAGGCAGAAGAAGCATTAAGTCTCATGCGCAGTGCGCTATCCAAACCTTCCGCAGATGTAAATTCACTCCGCTTAACATATGCCAACGTACTTAATCGCCTGCAACGTGATGATGAGTTAAACCCTGTACTGCAACAACTTGCCAAAGCCCAGTTATCAGCTGGTGATAAGCTCAAATTTACTCAGATACGTCTTGATTTTGATATTCGCCAAGCGCTCAAAGCGGGCGATACTCAAAAAGCCATCGTTCTTCTAAAGCAGGCAATCGCACTAGACAAGGATGAGATTTGGTTGCGCTTGGATTTGGCGCGTTTATACGCAAAGCTGCATCGCCCAAAAGAGGGTATCGCAATATTTGATGCTTTTCTGAAGACTCATCCCAATAGTGTTGAAGGTTTATACGCTTATGCTTTGTTCTTGTCTGGCCTCGAACAAAATCAACCAGCATTAAAGGTCTTGGAGCGCATTCCAGCGGCAGACCGTACCCCTAAAATCATCCGCTTTCAAAGGGGTGTGTGGGTTGATTTACAACTGACCCAGGTAAATAGACTAAATGCCCAGGGAGATAAAGCAAAAGCAATCGCTCAGCTCAGCGCGCTCGAAATCGAAGTCTCCAATGATCCCGACCTTTCTTCCTTAGTTGCGCTGATGTGGGGCAAAATCGTTAAAGTAGAGCAGGCTAATGCGCTCTTTTCGAAGATAGAGCAATCCACTCCAAATCTTTCTGTTGAATGGCATTTGCGTTATGCCAATTACCTCCTCAATAATGATCAGCCAGAAGCATTTCAGAGGGAGATGGCACTTGTAGCCGCTCAAAAATTAAGTCCAGGCCAAAAACAAGACTATGACGATCTTCAGGAGGCAGCAGAGCTTAGGGCAATTGGTCAATATATTCAGTCTGGCGATATTCAGTTAGCCAAACAAAAGCTACAACCGCTGATTTCTGTAACGCCGAATAATTACAAGATGATGTATTTGGATAGTCAGATCCAAAGAAGAGAAGGTTACCTAGATAAAGCAATCGACATTGAACAGCGTGCACTTGCCCAGTCCCCAGTGCCGCTCTCTAGCTACCATAGCCTATCTACACTCAAGCCAGTCGCAAGCCCATCAGGCGTTTCTGTATTTCAGATCGAGCCACCAATCTTGGAGCCATCAGCTGTCGCATCAGGCAGCGCATACCAATATAAGCAGATGGCTGACATGATTGATATGCGGACTAATTGGCTTGATACAGCTGTCGATTATTTATCCCTGAACGGTACGCAAGGACAGTCATATTACCGCGCCACTGAGATTCCCTTGGAATGGAAAATGCCATTGCGTTCAGATGAAAGGGTGACTTTCAGGGCTGACCAGGTCAATATCAATGCCGGCACGATTGATGCAGGTAATTCTTATCAAGTCAAAACATTTGGCACTATGGCCACCGTCTGTGGAGGTGCAGCTAGCACCGGAAAATGCCCGACTGGTTACTCAAATCAATCTGCATCCGGCACCGCCCTGAACATCGGGTATGAGAAGCAAAACTTTAAAGCTGATATTGGTACCACTCCATTAGGTTTCCTCACTCAAAACTGGATTGGCGGAGTAAAGCAGAAGTTGGATCTCGGTCCCGTGGGCGTCTCCTTAGAATTAGCCCGTCGCCCAATGACAAGTACTTTGCTCTCTTATGCGGGCACTCGTGATCCTGTTACTGGTTCAGTCTGGGGTGGCATGGTTGCCACTGGCGGAACGGTGGGTTTAAGTCTGGATCAGGGTGGCACCTTTGGAGGCTGGACATACTATCGAGCGCGCAGCCTCACTGGCACAAATGTACAGAGCAATAGTGATAATCAGTTTATGGCTGGTCTGAACTATCGAATCATTAACGAGACTGATCGCCAACTCTCCAGTGGTCTGACTGGCATGCTTTGGGGATTCAAGAGAAATGCTGGTGAGTTTACTTATGGGCAGGGTGGTTACTACAGTCCGCAAAGCTACCGCTCTGTGACACTACCACTAAATTACGCGCAACGTTTTGCTCGCTTCTCTTATGTGCTTGGCGGTTCAGTTTCAACCAACTGGTCTCGCACTGATGCTGCGCCATACTTTCCAACAAATAGTGGCTATCAAGCTGCTGCAGCCTCATTGGGCAATACAAATACCTACACTGCAAGCTCAGGTCCCGGCAGTGCTTATTCATTATTGGGTGCCTGGGAGTATCAAGTCACGCCATCCGTCTTTGTTGGCAACCGATTAAAGTTGGAGCGCTCGCCTTACTATGCTCCGAATAGTTTTGTTTTGTATGTCCGGATTGCGCTGGATGGTACAGCGCCAAATCCTGTACCTTTGCAAACGCAGCCGGTAATACCGACATCTCGTTTTTAATGGGCTATAGATAATGACTCATCGTACCTACGCCTCTATCTTGCTGCTTGTGATGAGCTTGCTTATTTGCTCGATGCTGAAAGCTCAGCCCTCGACGATGGCTCCTCAGTTTGATCCCTATTTGCCGGGAGAGCTAAACGAACGAGCGCTTTACGCATTGAAAGAGAACGATATCTCTACAGCGGTCATTCTTCTGGAGCGAGCGTATCGATTAAATCCGCACAGCCCTGATATCAAGGCGAATTTAGAGCTAGTTCGGAAGATTGATCTAGAAAAATCCCCCATCCAGGTGAGTGGTGAGGTTATTTACTTGGATGCCCTGGGCAATACAGTGAGCCCAGATCGACTAGTGGATATACCAGCACTATGGCCGGACTCATCAAGCAAATCAAAACCTTAGTTATTGGTTTCGAAGAGGTTCCAGTTGATATCGTTGGAGCGGAAGTAGTACGAGGAGCCAAATTTCATAATGACAGAGTCTTCATTCTCGGCAACAAAGCGCGTACTCGGAAGATTTTTTAGATAAGTCTCAGCGCTTGGGGTGTTGGCGCCAAAAGGAGTCTTACCTACAAACTTAGAGATCAAATCGGAGGCGGCAAGATAGCTCGATGGCTGTTCGATGATATTTGTTTTCACTGGGGTATCTGCTTTGCTGGTAAACATGATTCCCACGGGGATATTAGTCACATTCGGACTTGGTATTTCGCGCATACCAACGATTTCATTTTTGTTTCTGCGTATTGCTGCACCATGCTCAGGTATGAAGACAATTACTACTTGACGACCAGAACTATTTACCTTGGTGTAAAAGCGATCAATATCCGTTAGTAATTTACGGGCTCTACGAGAGTAGGTCTCGACACTGTTTTCCAGTCGACTGCCGTCTAAGGCGCGATTGCCATCATGTAGAGAGATTGTGTTGTAGAAGAGAGCAACTCTTTCATTAGGTGACTTCATGCGTGCATCCCACCAGTTGGATAGGACGGAGTAGTCATCATAAATCTGTGAGCCATCAAAGCCTCTTAAGTAAGGAGTGGCTTGCGTGTTATCAAATAGCGGGGCGGACATTCCACCTTCATTACGGATTTCCTTTAAGAGGTCGCCGTACTTTCCATCGTGATTTAGGGCAAGCTGTACTTGAAAGCCGGTTTTATTAAGATTGTTAAACAGCAGAGAATCTTCAACGGCTGGCTTATACAAATCGCGCTGGTCTTGTTGCCCACGACTACCACGCAATAAACGAATAATCGAAGGGCCACTATATGAAGAGGCTGAATTAAAGTTGGTGAATAAATAATGGAAGCGCTGGAACAGTGGGTTGTTATCTTCTTTGATGTATTTCAGGTCATCCCAAGCCAGTGAGCAGACATTAATCACCAAGACATCAAATGGTGCTCCGCTCGCTTTTTGTGAGCGATTAAAGGCGGTGCGGGATGCTTCTTCTATAAAGAAGCCATCAAGAGATTCAGTAAGTGCTGTATCGCTAGGCAGACCAATAACTTGCCCATCTGCGTCGTAGGCCAAGGGGGCCATATTTTCCCCCAAGGGGAGCAAGGTGCTTAAGATTGCCAAAGAAGCAATGGTTGTCATTCTTAGCTTCTTAGAAAGCAGGAAGTAAATAAGATACAGACCTAGCAAGATGGCAATGACTCGCCAATCAAAAATTCGGGTTAAGAGCTCCAAGTAATACTGATAACTAAAATCAAGTAGCTGACTAATCTTGGGGATGATATTGCGAAGGGGCGGTAGCGGACTATCAAAATACAGAATGACGATACCAATGGGTAGCGCTACCCATTTGCGAATTCGCAGTAAGGTCGGATTGGCATGGGAAAAAATCAGAAATAACGCAAAGGCAGCGTTTACAAAAAAATGGAAGTGAATATAGCCTGTATAGAACAGGATAATCTTGATGAGGAAATAAAAATTCCAAATTCCCATATTATTTTTTTAGATCCTCAAGAGCTATTTTGGTAAATAAAGACAGCATAGAGGAGTAATAACCTTGGGATGGACTAAAGCTGGGTAGTTGGGTTGAATCTACATCGGGATAAGCAAGCGTCATCGCTGCAACACTGTAAAAGCCTGCAGAAGCATTGTACGTTGCCATTTCGCCGGTATTGACGTTTACCCAGGCCGGTAGAAGCGGTTTGCCAGAAAAAGAGCCCCAGAAGTTTTGAAAAGGCTTTATTGAGGATAGCGAGGCTTGTTTATCCCAAATCAAATACAGGGGAATTCGAACTGCATCATATCCAAACTGCTCTCCATCTACGGGTGTCAGTTTGTCGCCATCAAGCTTTACCCAGTCGGGCGGTAGTTGCCATTGTCCGTATCGAGCCTCTTGAATGAGCTGCAAACCTGTTGCTCTCAACTCTTCCCACTCTGGAGCGGGATTAAGGTTGGCAAGATTCGTAATGGCCGGGAAGACCCAGTAGGAGAGGTTGAGTTTTAAGCCATCCGTCTTTTCAAAACCCATTGCTCCGGGGAGTAAAACAATTCCTTTATTGGTTTTGCGTAAGAGCTTTTCACGTATAGATTGACTTACTTGAATGGCGGCAAATAAGTATCTAGGCTCATTCCATTTGGAATAGGCACGCGATAAAGCCCAGGCTATAAATAAGTCACCATCACTGGCGTTATTCATGTCATTAATGCCTACCGTGGGTGACCAGCTCCAGGCAAACAATTTATCGTCGCGAACTTGTAGATTGCGCTGTGTCCAATTCCAAATTTGGGAGAAAGTTTCTGGGTCGTTGTTTTGCACCGCTAACAGCAGAGCGATGCCTTGACCTTCGGTGTGGCTAATACCATTTTGGCCTTTATCAATCACCCGACCATTTTCAATATAGGTGGCTTTAAATTGTGTCCAATCTTCGCCTCCATAGGCAGTCGACGCGCAGGTCAACCCAAGAATAAAACTCAAGAGCCAATATCGAAGAAGGGTATGCCAAGTCATGGGATTATTGAATCTAGTTAAATAATATGCTGGCAATTGATTATGATTTGTAATATCAAGGAATAGAGTACATTATGGAGTAACGGCTTTTAATTAGCCCAATTTATTTGGTATTTCATGCAGTTAGCAAATCAAACATTTTACTTTGCCATATTCATCGTCCTAGTCGGCTTAATGGGCCGTTTCCTGGCGAATAAGGATGACGATCGCGCACAATTTAGGGTTATTTACTGGCCAATCGGCCTAAGCTTTTTGGCGGCCTCCATGTTGGGTTATGCCACTGCTCCGTGGGGTGGAAAGATTGTATTGGCCTTGGCTAATATCTTCCTTATCGCAGGCGTTGCGAATATTTCTTTATTGTTTAGCGTATGGAACGGCGCCTTAAGACAGTCGAGCAAGCTGACTGCTTTTGTTATATTCGCATTTGCCTCCACCATTTACATCTACCTGCATTTTTTTGGGCAAACACAAGATCGTATTCATTTGATGAATACTGCCCTCAGTCTCTTTTGCGTTTGGCAGATTATTTCTTTAGGCCAGCTATTAAAAAAAGATAATGCTTATCAAATTAAATTATTGCTTGGGGTTGAGTTTTTTCAACTCTGCGCTCGTATTATTCGATCACTTTTAGCGCTAAACGAAATGAATCATCCTGGAACCTTGTATCAGGAGGATGGTTTGGCTTTTGCAATGCGTATCGCTGCAATTCTGTCGATTGTCACTATTTGTATATTAATTACCAATTACTATATGGAAAAGCTTTGGCATGAATATCGCCGGAGCGCGCATGCCATTGAG
The DNA here is from genome assembly GCF_018881965.1 of Polynucleobacter sp. JS-Polo-80-F4. GTDB lineage: Bacteria > Pseudomonadota > Gammaproteobacteria > Burkholderiales > Burkholderiaceae > Polynucleobacter. The sequence continues at coordinate 27,934 of NZ_JACVPI010000001.1, read as the reverse complement.
GATGGAATGCTTCACAGCCTAAATGCGTTATCGATGGTGCGAGATAACGAAACCGGTAATCACATCCTCCGCACAAAAAACTATGTGCGTGCTTTAGCTGAAAGATTACGGTCAAGCGGAGCCTACACAGAACAGCTAACTCTCAAAGCAATAGAAGATATTGTGAAAGCTGCGCCATTACACGATATTGGTAAGGTGGGTATCCCAGATACCATCCTGAAAAAGCCCGGATCGTTATCGGATGATGAGTGGCAGATCATGAAAACCCATGCCAATTTAGGTCGGGATGTCCTTAGTGCCGCAAAACTCAAGGATGCAAAGCATACCCATGTTTTGGATGCTGCAATTGGGATTGCCGGAGGACATCATGAGAATTGGGATGGCTCTGGATATCCCAGCGGTCTAAAGGGTGAGGAAATCCCCTTGGCAGCACGACTTATGTCGCTGGCTGATACATACGACGCCTTAGTTAATGAGCGGGTTTATAAAAAGAAGTGGACCCATGAAGAAGCTTGTTTAGAGATTACTCGCTTAAAAGGCATACGTTTTGATCCACGCATTGTTGAGGCGTTTATTCAGGAAAAAGATCATTTCTTGAAGATCTCCGAGTTATATGGAGACTCGTGATGAGTGTTAGCTTTGAGCCAAAGTCGATCATTCGACGTAATTCTTTCTTTATTGTCGGTGGCGCACTTATTTTGGCAATCATCTTTGCCATTAACGCAGTCGTTTCTGGATACTTATTACGCCGCAACACTGTGGACGATAGGGCGGAGCAAATAGCAACCCTTTCTTTAATATTGGCCGAGCATACTTCCCAGATCATTTTTTCAGCTAATACCGTTTTGCAAAGTATCGAAGATGTTATTGCTTTAGAGCGAATTCAGAATGAAAAAGCTTATCGTGAATTTGCCTCAAGCAAAAAAAGTTTCGAATTACTAGCGGAAAAGACTAAGTCAAATCCCATATTGGATGTTGCGACATTTGTTGGTAGCGATGGCAAAGTTCTTAACTTTTCCCGTTCCTTCCCCGCTCCAGAAATCAATTTATCAGATCGTGACTATTTCACCTATTTAAAAACTCATGACGATGATGAAACTTTTTATAGTGTTCCGGTTCGCAATAAAGGTAATGGCAAGTGGGTTTTCTATCTAGCGAAAAGAGTTAATGGCAAAAATAATGAGTTTTTAGGAGTAATCCTGACCGGTGTTTCTGTCGAGGTGTTTTCATCGCTCTATGAAAGAATTGGCATCAATATTGGTGACGGCGTTGGGATCACACTTTATCGTACTGATAAGACCTTGCTGACTCGTTGGCCTTTGGTTGAAAGCCTCATTGGCAAAGTTAATACCAACCCGTTTATTGACCAATCCCTAGCGGCAGCAGTGGAGGGCAATGGAGTTGTATTTTCATCTGAAACCGGATTTTCTAGGCAGAATGCGGAGCCAGTAATGCGGATGATTTCTTATCGAAAAGTAAATCAATATCCTTTTATTGTGGGTGTAGTAGTTCCGGAGACTTTGTACTTATCCAATTGGTATAAGAATGCCTTTGGCGTTTTAATAGCCAGCGTATTGAGCATCATCATTATTTTTATTGGGGCCTATACTTTTCTGCTGTCCTACAGAAGGAGTGCTGAGAACGAGTACCGTGCCCATCATGATTCATTAACCCAGCTACCGAATAGAACATTATTTTCAGATCGCCTTTCAACAGCCCTTACTGTATGTAAGCGTAAGCAGTCTGAACTAGCCTTGCTCTTTATCGATTTGGATAACCTAAAGACAATTAATGACGTTAGTGGCCATACTGCTGGAGATGCGGTATTGCTTGAGGTTGCAAAACGCATGCAGCTTTGTCTGCGTGAATCGGATACCGTAGCGCGTATCGGCGGGGATGAGTTTATAGTCCTATTGCCCGATGTTGGAACCGAGGAAGCGGCTATGATCGTGGCAGAAAAAATTCGCTCTGCTCTGATGGATCCAATCGATGCTGATGGCTATAGCTTGACCACTAGCGCCAGTATTGGTATTGCCATTTTCCCGTTCCACGGTCTTAATGCTACTGATTTAATGAATAACGCGGATGCAGCCATGTATGCCGCCAAATCTAAGGGCAAAAATGCTATCGTGATTTATGGCGATCGTACGGTAAAAACCATTCTTAAAGACCTTATCTAAAGATCCATGTGGTGCTGAGTTTTTGATACACGTTACTTTTTTATGAAAAAATTTGATTTTTCCACCATTCTTTTTGGTTTACTACTTTCTGCCATTGCGCTGTATTTCATGCTCAGATCTACGCCAAGCCAAAGTGCGCCCAGTTTAACCATTCCCACAGTACAAATCGGCAACCTGATCTGGGATCAAACTGAGATGAATATTGCTGACGTTAAGACTTACGCATCATCAACAGGCTTTGTCAGCGCAGCAGAAAAGAAGGGTGGCGGCTTGTCATATGAGTCTGGCTTTGTGCAAAAGCCAGGATGGACTTGGAAAACGCCATACGGTGTGCCAGCAAAAGATACTGAGCCAGCAGTTCAGCTAAATCAAAAGGAGGCGGAATCTATCTGTCGTTTTTATGGCAAGCGCCTACCAACGGATTCAGAGTGGGCCAATGCTGCTTTCTTAGAGCAAAGAGCAAATCCTCCAGCCGGGTATACAAAAGGGCAACGCTATCCCTATCCAGGTGGCGCTAATCCTTCGCCATCCCATTGCCTGAGTGGTTGTGGCGACTACAAAGGTTTGGCACCAGCAGGAGCACTCAATCGCGGCACAGGGCATGTCATCACAGGAAGTACCAAGCCGGGTGTGAATGGCATGTATGACATGGGTGGCAATGTATGGGAGTGGACCTCTACTGAGCGAAATGGCAGCTTCATCACTCGTGGCGCATCATGGTGGTATGGCCCTGAGCGACAGCAAGAAGGCGATGTGGAATATAAACCCGCTGATATTGCGGTGGTTTATATCGGATTTCGGTGCGTGGCTGATGCCGTGAAACAATAGGGGATGACTAGTCCTGTTGTAGATTCCTCCGAAATTGAGATTACCCCCGATTACCAAGCGGTAATTGAGGCCATTGAGCGCCACGATCCTTATATCTTTGTCAGTGGCAAAGCGGGCACAGGCAAAACCACCTTAATCGGCTATTTGCGGGAAACCATTCCAGGTAATGTCGTAGTGGTAGCCCCTACTGGTGTAGCTGCACTTCAGGTTAAGGGGGTGACCATTCATTCCTTTTTTAGATTGCCTCCTCGACTCATCTTTCCAGAAGAAGATATCAAGCCCTTACGTGATAAACGCCTCTATAAAGATATTCGCCTGTTGATCATTGACGAGATCTCGATGGTGCGCGCTGATGTGGTTGATGCCATGGATTTATTCCTTCGCGAGAATGGTCCCCAGAAAGGAAAACCTTTCGGCGGCATTCAGGTAATGTTTGTGGGGGACTTATTCCAGCTACCTCCTGTGGTATCTAGCTCTGATATGCAAGTGTTATCGGAGAGAGGGTACGAAGGACCTTATTTCTTTTGTGCCATGGCGCTGCATCGCAAAGATGTCACGATGGTGGAGCTCTCAAAGATCTTTCGCCAAAAAGATGAGCACTTTGCGGGATTGCTTAATCGCATTCGGATTAATCAGGATGTCGATGAGGCTATCGATATCCTGAATGCCCAGTGCTTTCAAAAAGATGCTGAAGTAGATGAGCAAACCATTACGCTGACAACGACTAATGCGCGTGCTGATCAGATTAATGGGGCGGGGCTACGCGCCATTACGACTGAAGGCAAAGTCTACGCGGGTAAGTCGACCGGCAAGTTCAATATTGATGAGCGCAATTTGCCTTCGCCGAATAACTTAGTGCTCAAGGTTGGTGCCAAGGTAATGTTTACAGCAACAGATCCGGGATTTCCGAAGCGTTGGGTTAATGGCACTATCGGTGTAGTTCGAGAGATGCTGCCGGACAAGGTGAAAGTGATGGTTCAGAACGGGTCTTACTCGAACACCGTTGAAGTGACGGGCCATCAATGGGAATCGTATCGATACGATCACGACATGATGTCAGGAAAGATTTCCCCGAGCATCATTGGAACGTATGTGCAGATACCGTTGATGTTGGCTTGGGCTGTAACAATTCACAAAAGCCAGGGCAAGACGCTTGATAAGGTGAAGGTCGATCTCTCATCGGGTGCATTTGCCTCAGGCCAAGTCTATGTTGCTTTGAGTCGTTGTAAAACGATTGAGGGAATTACATTGCAGCGACCGATTGAGCCCAGGGACGTAAGTTGCGATCAAGAGATCAAACGTTTCTACATGAACTGTTTGCCCTCTAAATAGGGTTATTCATCCCTATTTGACGCTCGTCTGTTTATGTAATAACATTGTTATTACTATGAAAAAACAGTTGCACCTCCAAATTCGCCAAATCGGTAACTCTCGTGGAGTGGTTATTCCAAAGGCTATCCTTGAGCAAGTTGGTTTTGAGGATGAAGCGGATTTGATTGTTGAGGACAACAGACTGGTGTTAAGTAAGCCCAAAAAAAATCCCCGTGAAGGCTGGGCTGAGGCTTCAAAAGCAATCGCTGAGGCTGGAGAAGATCACTTAGTATTAGGCGACTTCATGAACGAGGGTGATGAGGATTGGATTTGGTAAAAAGTATCGTTACACGCGGAGATATTTGGCTCATTAATTTGGATCCAACGAAAGGAAGCGAGATTAAAAAGACTCGACCTTGCATTATTGTGTCTCCTCAAGAGATGCATGATTTCTTGCGAACAGTCATCATTGCGCCAATGACCACAAAAGGTCGCCCAGCACCTTTTCGTTTGCCCATCACTCATGACGGCAAAAAAGGACTGGTAATGCTTGATCAGATACGTACGATTGATAAAGGTCGCCTAGTAAAGCGATTAGGCTCAGTAAACAGTAAAATATTAGGCGCTAGTTTGAGTATTCTTCAAGGGGCATTCACTCTATAGAAGTTATATCCACGAACTAAAACCCAGCCGCCAATCCATCTCTGCGGTGATCGCTGCCAGCAATGAATGCTGAATCAGTATCTTCAGTAAGCTTTGCAATTGCTTGCGCACTGCCAAAATCCAAACTGTTAGCAGGTTGCACGGCAACTTCGTGACCTAGCGCTTTTAATCCCTCTACAACACTGGATGGCATGGATGCTTCAACGGTGAGTTTGCCTACATCATCAATACGCCAGCGTGGCGCGTCAGAACAGGCTTGTGGATTTAGGTACTCATCCACAAAGCGCATCACGAACTGAATATGACCTTGAGGCTGCATATTGCCGCCCATGACACCAAATGCCATAGTCGGTTTACCGTCCTTAGTCAGGAAAGCAGGGAGAATGGTGTGGAAAGGGCGTTTACCTGGACCAACTTGATTGGGGTGACCATCTTCAAGTCTGAAGCTCATGCCACGATTATGAAAAGCAATACCTCCTGGCGCTACTACGCCAGAACCAAAGCCTTTAAAGTTTGACTGAATATAGGAAATCATCATGCCGGATGCATCGGCGGCGCAAAGATAAACAGTGCCTCCTGAGTGCGGATCGCCTGGACCATAGCTACCAGCCTGGTTGTGATTAATGAGGGCGGCGCGACTAGCTAAGTAATCCCGATCCAATAGGGAGCTCACTGGCATTTGCATGGAGCGCGCATCAGAGACATAAGCATAGACATCGGCAAATGCCATCCGCATCGCTTCAATTTGCAGGTGGATACGTTGCGCTGAATTGGCTGGATATTGCTTCACATTAGCTGCTTGCAAAATTCCTAAAGCAATTTGCGCAGCGATACCTGAGCCGTTGGGTGGTATCTCAAGCAGAGTGTAATCACCATAGTCAAATGCAAGAGGCTCTACCCACTCAGGCTTGTTATCAGCAAAATCTTGCATGGTGAAGCAACCACCAGTAGCTTGCGCAAAGTCCACCATACTCTGTGCCAGGGGGCCTTTGTAAAAGGATTCGCCTTCTGTGGCAGCAATTTCTCTCAAGGTCTTAGCTTGCGCAGGATATTTCCAGATCTGACCTGCTTGAGGTGACTTACCTTCAATCAAAAAAGATTCTGTAAAGCCCGGTTGATTTTTCAGAATTGGAATCGCTTCGCGCCATTGACGGGCGATTACAGGGGAGACTGGAAAGCCATTTTCTGCATAGTCGATTGCTCGTGTAAATAATTGAGCGAAGGGTAGCTTGCCAAACTTTCTGGAGAGCTCAATCCAGCCTGCAACCATGCCGGGGACGGTGACTGTATTCCAGCCAATGAGATCCATTTCAGATTTACCAGAAAAATATTCTGGCTTCCAGGCTGCTGGCGCGCGACCAGAAGCATTTAAGCCATGTATTTTCTTGCCATCCCAAAGAATTGCAAAACCATCTCCACCTAGACCATTCATCGTGGGCTCAACAACAGTGAGTGTGATCGCGGTTGCTAGTGCAGCATCAACAGCATTACCCCCATTCTGCAAAGCTTCAATGCCAGCTTGTGTAGCAAGTGGTTGAGAGCTTGCAACAGTGTTTCTGGCTAGAACAGGCGCGCGACCGCCGCCAAAGGGTGGGGATATCAACATAGTATTTTTCTGCTTATTCAATGCGGCTAATGATTAGTATCAGTCAATCTTAATATTTGCTGACTTTACAGCCTTATCCCATTTACTGGCCTCACTTGCGGTGATTTCAGATAATTTCTCAGAGTTTGCAAACTGCGGATGAATGCCTTGGGCTGCCATGCGTGCTTTGAAATCTGGATTAGTCAAAATCTTCCGGATCTCTCTTTCTAATTTAGCAATAATCGCAGGAGATGTGGCCTTAGGCACGTAAACGGCATAAAAATTTTCAACATCAAACTGTTTCATGCCATCCTGCCCCAAGGTAGGAACGTTTGGCATTAAAGGAGAGCGTTCTGCAGCAGCTATGGCGATTGGACGTAGCTTGCCACTTTGGATATGGGGGAGCGATGCTGTCACACTGTCAAACATCATCAGAGTGTTGCCTGCAATCAAATCAGGCAAGGCGAAGCTGCTTCCTTTGTATGGAATGTGAGTACCAGTTGCGCCGATACGTTGCATGAATAAAGTGGACTCTAAATGCGAGAGACTGCCATTACCTTGTGATGCGTAATTAAAGTCACCCTTTTTCGACTTAATGAAGGCAATAAGCTCTGGGAGATTTTTTGCTGGAACACTTGGATTCACAACGATTAGGTGTGGAATCGTTCCAATTAATGCAACTGGTGCAAAGTCTTTTTGCAAATCAGCTGGCGGATTTTTAAATAAGGCTAAAGAGATTGACTGGTTAGTCAATGCGCTAATGTGGATAGTGTAGCCATCAGGCGCCGCTTTAGCTGCGGCTTGCAAGCCAATCATGCCGCCAGCCCCAGGTTTGTTCTCAACAACAATGGATTGACCTAAGGCTTCAGCTAATGGGGCAGTTACGCTGCGTGCAAAGATATCGGTGGAGCCACCCGCTGGAAATGAGACGATCGCAACAATCGGTTTTTTAGGCCAATCTGTTTCGGGAGCTGCCAGAGCTGAGTTGCTAAAGGCTACTGCGCCAATTGCGCCAAGGAGTAAAGATTTAACGAGGTTCATTTATGGATCCAAATGTAAGATGGGTACTATAGTATTAGAAATTCAGAATCTGGTTTGCAAAGATCAACCAAAGAGACATATGACAACAATGAATAAAACATCAGGCGGAATTGATATGTCAGCCTATTGGCTGCCGTTCACTCCAAACCGCTATTTCCAGCATCACCCAAAGATTATGCAATCCGCCAAAGGAGCTTACTACTTTGATGATCAGGGGCGTAAGCTATTTGATGGTTTATCAGGGCTTTGGTGCTCACCATTGGGGCATGCAGATCCACGTATTGGTGCAGCCATTCAGAAACAGTTTGAAACCATGGATTATTGCCCTGCGTTTCAGATGGCCAGCGAAACAACTTTTAGCTTGGCTGCTCGGATTGCTAAAATGGCACCAAAGGGCTTGGATAAAGTCTTTTTTACAAACTCTGGTTCAGAGGCTGTCGATACTGCCTTGAAGATTGCAATCGGTTACCACCGCGTCATGGGCAATGCATCTCGTATTCGATTGATTGGGCGAGATCGTGCTTATCACGGCGTTGGTATTGCAGGCATATCAGTGGGTGGCATGGTCGCCAATCGAAAAATGTTTGCCAGCATGATGATTCCAGGAGTGGATCATTTGCCTCACACCCTGAATCTTTCTCAAATGGCTTTCTCAAGAGGTCAGCCAAAGTGGGGCGCTCACTTAGCGGAAGAGTTAGAGAGAATTGTTACTTTGCATGACGCCAACACAATCGCTGCCGTCATCATGGAGCCAGTACAAGGATCGACCGGAGTGATTGTTCCTCCAGATGGTTACTTGCAAAAGATTCGTGAGATCTGTACTAAGCACGGGATTTTGCTCATTTTTGATGAAGTCATTACGGGCTTTGGCCGCTTAGGTGCAAACTTTGGTGCCGATCGCTTTGGTGTTACTCCTGACATGATTACGTTTGCTAAGGGAATCACCAATGGCATCATTCCAATGGGTGGTGTGATTGTACGTGGCGATATTTATGACAACATCATTGCCAACGGTGGACAAGAGCAAGCTATTGAATTTTTCCATGGTTATACCTATTCGGGGCACCCCATACCAGCAGCCGCAGGTCATGCCGTACTCGATATTTTTGAGTCTGATGATTTGGTTAATCGGGCTAAGGCGCTTGAACCAGTTCTGGAGAATGGACTGCATGCCTTAAAAGGTAAGTCAGGTATTTTGGATATTCGTAACTTTGGTTTATCCGGCGCTGTTGAGCTTGATCCTGTCCCTGGAAAGCCCGGTCTTCGCGCTATGAAGGTCTTAGAAGCCTGTATCGAAAGAGGTGCGCTGGTGAGGGTAGCAGGCGATGCCATTGCAGTAGGTCCGCCATTTATTTCTAAGCCCGAAGAAGTGGAATTTTTGTGTAGCGTGCTAGGTGATGCTATTGATGCTGCAATGAAAATGAATGCGTAAGCATTTATTAGAATAAATATTTCCAAAACGGAAGAGACATGACTACTCAAAGAACACTATTTTCAGAGAGACTTGCTAAACCTGGATTGATCGTTGCGCCGGGTGTGTATGAAATGGTTTCATTACGCCTTGCAGATCGCATGAATTTCGATGCCCTTTACATGACAGGCTATGGAACTGTTGCCTCTTTATTGGGCTTGCCAGATGCAGGCTTGGCAACCTATACGGAAATGGTTGGCCGAGTCACTGCGATGGCAGGAATGGCAAAGACTCCTTTAATTGCAGATGGTGATACCGGTTACGGGGGTTTATTGAATGTACGCCACACCATCCGGGGTTATGAGGCTGCAGGTGCTGTAGCAATTCAGCTAGAGGATCAGGAGTTTCCAAAGAAATGCGGACATACACCTGGACGAAGAGTCATTCCTATGCAAGATATGGTGAGGAAAATTGAAGTAGCGGTAGCAACTCGCACTGATCCCCAGTTCAAAATTATTGCTCGAACTGATGCAAGGACAACCTTGGGATTGGATGAAGCACTTCGACGCGGCGAGGCTTATGCTCGCGCTGGTGCAGATATTCTATTTATTGAATCCCCAGAGAACCAGGATGAAATGAGGCGGATTGGCCAAACCTTTCCTGAGCATCCCTTGATTGCCAATATGGTTGAAAAGGGTAGAACGCCTGTGCTATCAAAACTTGAGCTAGAAGAATTGGGTTACAAGATTGCAATCTTTCCAGTCACAGCCTTGCTGGCCTCAGTTCAGGCAATGACGAAAGTCTATGAGCATTTCAAAGATTCCGGTTCTTCAATCAACAATCCAGTAGATTTATATGATTTTGGTGAGCTCTCTAAGTTGATGGGTTTTGAGGATGTATGGGAGTTTGAAAAACGTTTTGTCGAGACTAAATAAGGGGTATTTATGAAATTGCATCGTTGGCTAGCATGCATCGTTATCTCGTTTGCGTTTTTGACTCCTTCGCTTGGATACGCCCAATCTAATTACCCCAATCGACCCATAAGGTTAATTATTCCATTTACCCCGGGTGGTGTTACCGATACCTCTGGACGTTTTATTGCTGAACAGCTTTCCCTTAAGTTAGGGCAGCAAGTGATCGCAGATAATAAACCGGGCGCCTCCGGAAATATCGGCACTCAAATGGTTGCTACAGCAGAGCCAGACGGCTACACCTTGTTGTTAGGTTACGCCGGCACTCTAGCGATTAACCCAACGCTATCGGATAAGATTCCATTCGATAGCGTTAAAGATTTTGCTCCCATCGGAAAAATTGGTGATGCCATATTAATTTTGGTTGCTAACAATGATTTTGCTGGCAAGGGCTTGGCTGATGTGATTGAAATATCCAAAAAGAATCCAAATGGCTTGTCTTATGGAACATCGGGCGCTGGGGGTACCCCACATATTGCCGGTGAACTGTTTAAACAAAAATCAGGCGCAAACTTGGTTCACATTCCCTACAAGGGAGGGGGTCAGGCATTGCTAGATTTGTTGGGTGGCAATATCCCCCTTGTATACACAGCTGTTGCCGGGGCAAATCAGTATGTAAGCTCTGGACGCATTAAGGCTATAGCGGTATCAAGTGCAAAAAGAAGTCCAGGTATGCCCGATGTGCCGACCTTTATTGAGGGTGGCGTTAAAGACTTTGTCATTGATGATTGGGTGGGGTTATTAGCGCCTGCAAAAACGCCAAAGCCTATCATCATGAAATTGAATCAAGCACTCAATGAGATCCTTAATTCAACAGAGGGCAAGGCTAGATTATTTGCTATGGGTATCACGCCAACCCCTGGAACGCCGGAGAAATTTGGAGAGCAAATCAAGGGTGACTTAATTCGTTTCACACCTATCGTAAAGGCTGCAAATGTTAGGTCTGAATAAGGGGGTTACTTTACTTATTAAACAGGTGATAGATGATAGGAATGGCTACGGCGCTCACCACACCGTTCATTCCCATGGCTAGGCTGGCATAGGTGCCTGCTTCTGGGTGAATGCTAAAGGCGCGTGATGTGCCGATACCATGCGCGCCGATACCAATGGCAAAACCTCTTTGCCACCAAGCCTTCATGCCTAATGCATTGAGAACAAAAGGCGCCAAAATCGCCCCAAGTATTCCGGTGCTCACTGCAAAGATCGCAGTAAGAGTAGGTGAGACTCCAATACGTTCAGCAATACCCATGGCGATCGGTGCCGTAACTGATTTTGGATACATGGCACCAGTAATGCTGGAGTCTGCACCGAGCATGGTGGCAATTCCTACTGCGCTCATGATCGAGACTAGACCGCCGGTGCAGAGCGAGGCAATTAATGGCAAGGATCGCCCCTTAAGACTGCTTAACCCTCGATAGATAGGTATGGCAAGTGAGACTGTTGCTGAGCCTAGTAAGAAATGAATAAACTGAGCGCCCTCAAAATAGGTTGAGTAGGGCATTTCTATCAATTGAATGGTGGTTGCCACAATCAGGATGGCTATTGCCACAGGGTTAGCCAATGCATTTTGATGGCTGGCCTTGTAAATACTTAATCCAATTTGATAGGCGGCTAGCGTGATGAAGAGAGCAAATAGGGGGCTGCCTGATAAATAGACCCAAATCTCGACAATGGAGTGCTTTTCACCCATGAGATTCTTTCTTGCTCAAAAAGCGTGCAACCAGAGCACTGGTTGCGATAGTGAGGATGACGCTGCCAATTAAGGCGCTAATAATGGCTAGAGCATTGGCCTTGAGTTGAGGCAAGAAAAGCACCACGCCGACTGCTGCAGGGACAAAGAGTAGACCTAGATATTGACTAAAACCATCTGCCACCATAGCTAACTCTGCATTAAGCCCCTTACGGAGAACAAGCCACAGAACTAAAAGCACCAATCCAATGACTGGGCCCGGAAGAGTGGGTAGCAGAAACTTGGAGATGAGTTCGCCAAGACATTGAAAGAGAAGTATTTGAACAAGTCCGAAAATCATATGCCTATCTTACCGCCTGCTTGAATGGTGCGTATAACTGACCATCTTAGTGCTCTAGGCACCAAAGAAGGGGTTTCCTGGACACTCCGCTATGGTGTCCTAAGATAAAGTTGGTTCGTGCGGTAACGGGCAGATGAGCTGAGTCAATATCTTGCCTACAAAACCTTGCTACACTGGTCTGAAAATAGCAGTTCATATTAATAAACAGGAGATTCAACATGAAGTCACTCGTATCTGGCTTGCTTCTTGCTTTGTGTTCCAGCCTTTCTTTCTCTGTATCGGCTAAAGATACTGTCAAGATTGCCTACATTGGGCCTTTGACCGGAGGTGTTTCTGCCAATGGTATTGGAGGCCGAAATTCTGCTGACTTAGCAGTTCGCCTCAAAAACCAAGACCCCAACGCTAAATATAAATATGAGTTGGTTACAGCCGATGATGAGTGCAAGCCGAATGTGGGTGTGCAGGTAGCCACAAAAATCGCTTCTGATAGTTCCATCATTGCTGGCGTAACTCACTACTGCTCAGCAGTGGCCATGAGTACTGTTGACGTTTATCACAAGTTTGGTTTGCCAGTGATGGTTTGGGGCGCGGTTCTCCCGGAGATTACCTATGGCAATGACTATAAAGAAATTCATCGTGTGAATGGCACGATGATTAACCAAAATGAAGTTGCCGCTAAATTTTTAACCGGTTTAGGCTACAAGAAGTGGGTCATCATTCATGACACAACCGATTACGGTAAAGGTCATAACAAGTATTTCACTCAATTCTTGACTAAAAATGGTGGCCAGATTCTCGGCACATTTGGTGTAACCGCTGATCAGCAAGACTTCACTGCCGAATTAACCAAAATTAAGCAACTCAATCCTGAAGTGGTTTACTTTGGCGGCTTGACTCCAATTGGTATTCGTATTCGTACGCAGATGGATCGCTTAGGTATTAAAGCTGTATTCGAAGGTACCTCTGGAATTAAGTCTGATGCCTATATCGAGGGCTTGGGTAAATTGTCCGAAGGCTCTTTGTCCTTTATTGAAGGTGCTCCATGGGAAAAGCTCCCAGGCGGATTAGAGTTCACTGCTAAGTACGCACAACAGAAGTATCCTGATGCGCCTGAAGCCTATGGTCCTTTCGCTTATACCGCTGCTAACCTCATCATGGCAGCGATTGAAAAAGCAGGCCCAAATCGCAAGAAGGTAATGGAAGTCTTGAACAACACGCAAAACGTAGAAACCATTATTGGCAAGGTAAGTTTTGATGATCATCGTCAAAACATCGTTCCTTTGATTTCTAAATATGTTGCGCAAGATGGCAAATGGGTTCTCTGGGAAGATAGTCTCTATGCTAAGAAGCAGCGTAAATTAGGTCAGTAATAAAACGTAGTAGAAGAGGGTAACTTTGCATGTCATTTGATATTTTTTTGCAGTACTTGCTCAATGGTTTGATGTTGGGCGTGATTTACGCAATCGTGGCTGTTGGATTTACCCTCTACTTCGGTGTTCTGGATGTCATTAAGTTTTCTCACGGTGACATCCTTATGGTGGGGGCCTTTGCGGGTCTCACCACCTACATTGGCATAGCCGAGACTTTTACTTCGCCTTGGCTACAGCTTTTGGTATTAATCCTAGTAAGTCTTGCCGTGGCAGCCTTTCTTGGTGCGGTTATTGCGCGCTATCTCATTCTGCCTTTGCAAAAGGCGCCTCCCATCAACACCTTGTTAGTGACTTTGATGCTGGGTCTGGCGTTGCGGGAAATGGTGCGCTTGTTTTATCCAAATGGATCTAATCCAAAGCCTTTCCCGAAGCTATTGCCAGTCGATGGTATTGCTATGGGCGAATTTACCTTACGTTCAGACAGCCTCATTTTGCTAATTACTGGAGTGCTGACGATTGTTGCTGTTCAACGCCTCATCACTAAAAGCAAGATCGGCTTAGCCATTCGTGCAGTTGCGCAAGATAGTGAAACAGCGCGAATTATGGGCATTAACTTTCATCGGGTGGTTTTAATCACTTTCATGTTGGGCTCAGCATTAGCTGCGCTAGCCGGCTTAATGAATGGCCTTTACTACAACGAAGTGAATTTCAGTATGGGCTTATTGCTCGGTGTGATCGGTTTCTCAGCTGCTGTAGTGGGCGGGCTGGGTAATTTCTATGGCGCGATTGTGGGCGGCTTTCTGTTTGCGGGCTTACAAACTGTTGGCGCTGTTTTATTGCCGGCTATTTTGCCAAATGTTCCCAGCGCATACAAAGATGTCTTTGCCTTCGCCGTAATTATCATCATTATGGGATTAAAGCCTACAGGCTTGATTTCTGAAAAATCCAGCGAGCGAGTTTAAGTATGAAGTTATTAATATCAACGTTCGTAGCATGTTTGGTTTACAGCATTCTCTTACTCGGCTCGGAAAATCAGTTAGAGGTTGGCGCTCTTGTTGTGCTCGCTTTTGTGGTGAGCTTAGTTGGCAAGAAAATGGGCTTGATGGAAAAGCTGGCAGTTGCTGTAAGGCAGCATCCTAAATTCCCAGCTTATGCTTCCATTGTTGGTGTGCTGGTAACCATGTTGGTCTTCCACAACTCCCACTTTGCACTTTTAATGCTGGCAACAGTGTTGATTTATTCAATCGTTTGCCTTGGCTTAAATATTCAATTTGGTTATGTAGGTATTGTGAACTTCGCAGGCGCTGCCTTTTTTGGTATTGGCAGTTACACAGCGGCAATTTTGGCTACTCACACTGCAGTTCCGCATTTGCTCGTATTGTTTATTGCGGCGGGTATTTCTGCCTTAATTGGGTCGATCCTTATTTACCCTGTACTAAGAACGCGAGGGCACTATGCAGCCCTGGTGACTATTGCATTTGGCATCCTATTCCGTAACTTCTTAGAAGTGAATGACACCTTGGGTGGACCGCAGGGCCTGAAGATTCCCCCATTAACTATTTTTGGCTGGAATTTATCTGAAGGCCTCGATATTGGTGGCTTTGAGATCTCTTTTTATATCCCTTACTTGCTGATTGCATTAATTCTGCTAATTGCTAGCTTCAGAATTACTCGTAATCTAGAGCGCTCATGGATTGGCTTAAGCATGGACATGGTTCGCACTGATGAAATCGCTGCCTCTACCTTTGGTGTCAATATTGCCCACTGGAAAGTAGTGGCATTTACCTTGGGTAACTTTATTGCCGGCATGGCAGGGGCACTCTACGGAATGATGACTGCCTATGTTGCTCCCAATAACTTTACTTTTGCCGACTCTTTGATATTGGTATCGATTGTGATCTTGGGCGGTATAGGTAACCCATGGGGAATTATTCCTGCAGCAGCGATTGTTGTCATCCTTCCAGAGAAGCTGCAATTTATTCAGGAGTACCGCTTTTTGCTCTATGCCATTGTGGTGATTTTGATTCTTCTTTTCCGTCCAGACGGTCTATTACCAAGACGCATTCGTGAATATTTTCCTGGCAATAAAGCGGGAGGTCAGAAATGAGCTCAACTTCTCCTAAAAAACAGATTTTGGTCGCTGAAAAACTGACGATGCGTTTCGGTGGTGTGACAGCGTTAGACTCATTGGATCTTCATGTAAATGAAGGTGAAGTGTTAGGTTTGCTAGGGCCAAATGGTTCAGGGAAGACAACTTTCTTCAATGTGATTACTGGCCTTTACCGAGCAAGCTCAGGCCGTGTCTCGTTCCGCGGTGAAGATTTGACGGACGCCACTGCGCAGCAGGTATATTTGCACGCGATTACTCGCACCTTTCAGCGCTCACGCTTATCCTTGCCGCTAACCGTCTTCGATAACATTGCGATTGGCGATAACCGTCGATTAAATACCGGACTCATCTTTAATCTATTTCAAAGAGCAAAGTTCAAGCAAGAGTATGAAGGTTTGGTTGAGCAGGTAAGGCAATTGCTACTGACGTTTAATCCTAAGTTGGCTGACAAAATATTTGAGCCAGTTGCCAGCCTCCCCATGATTGATCGCCGCCGTATTGAAATTTGCCGAGCACTTATCAGCCAGCCAGATCTGCTGCTATTGGATGAGCCATCTGCTGGTATGACGCATGATGAGACTGCTGAAGTAATGGACGACATTTTGCAGGTCCGCAGCAAGATAAAACCATTTACCATTATTTTGATCGAGCATGAAATGGGTTTAATTCAACGTATGACTGAGCGATGCATCGTGCTGAACTACGGCAAGAAGATTGCTGAGGGCACTTATGATGAGATTGTGAATAATCGTGAAGTACAAGTCGCTTATTTAGGGCAGGAATAATCATGGCCTTATTAGAGATTGAACGCATTTACACCGCTTATGATCGGATTGATGTTCTTGAGGACGTTTCCATCAAAGTGGAGCAGGGTGAAATCACCTGCATTCTTGGTGCTAATGGCGCCGGGAAGTCGACTTTAATTCGCTCTATCTTAGGATTAACCCCGGCAAATCGCGGAAAGATTATTTTTAACGGCGTTGATATCGCGCATTTACCAACGCACCGCATTATTGAAGCAGGGATTGCATGCGTCCCTGAGGGGCGTCGTGTATTTCCGCGCATGACTGTAGATGAAAATTTATCCGCTGGCGCCTACTTGGTGACCGATAAAAAAGTGATTGAAGAGCGTCGTGATCATGTAAAGCATTTATTCCCACGCTTAGCTGAACGTTCTAACCAGTTAGCGGGAACCATGTCAGGTGGTGAGCAGGCTATGTTAGCTATTAGCCGGAGTCTGATGAGCTCGCCCCAGTTACTCATTTTTGATGAGCCTTCTTTGGGTCTTTCTCCTTTATTTGTAAAAGAAAATTTCAAGATCATTAAAGAAATTAATCAGATGGGGACGACCGTCTTATTGGTTGAGCAAAATGTCCGCCAAACTCTGGCAATTGCCCATCGTGGATATGTCATTTCCAAAGGTCAGGTAGTTGCCGAGGGAAGTGCTACTGCATTGGCTGAGAATGCCGAAGTTCAAGCTGCTTATTTTGGATAAATCAAAATGACACATGCCATTCCCGATCCAGTCACGTTAACCCAAGAACTTATTCGTTTTAATACGATTAATCCTCCGGGCAATGAAGATCAAGTTTGCGACTATTTAGCCAAACTCTTGGAGTCTGTTGGTTATGAGTGCCGCAAGATAGAATTTGCTCCTCATCGCATGAGCCTGGTTGCGAAAATTGGCGCATGTTCTGCTGAAAAACCCAGCATTTACTTTACTGGGCATGTGGATGTTGTACCTCTAGGGGCGCGCACCTGGAAGCACGAACCTTTTGCTGGTGTGATTGAGGATGGTAAGTTATACGGCCGAGGCTCCAGCGACATGAAGAGTGGTGTAGCTGCTTTTATTGTGGCTGCGATGAAAATGGCAGGCTCCGCTAAGCAACATGCAGGTGTTAGCTTGATTATTACTGCGGGTGAAGAAACTGGCTGTGAAGGCGCATTTCACTTGGCTGCCAGTCAAGAGATATTGGATTTTCTCGGGCCTGCAGGGTGCTTGATTGTTGCTGAGCCAACAGCCAATGAACCATTGCTTGGTCATAAAGGGGCTTATTGGTTAAAGGCCTCTACTGATGGCATTACCGCACATGGTTCAATGCCTGAGCGTGGCGACAATGCTTTCTATAAATTGGCTAAAGCAGCGCTCACTTTAGAAAAGTTTACTTTTGATACGCCTTCCCATGAATTAATGGGTCAAGGAACCCTCAATGTGGGAACCGCGAAATCAGGCATCAATATCAACTCAGTTCCTGATGCTGCTGAAATGACTTTAGATATTCGTACGGTAGCAGGGCAGAGTCACCCTCATATTTATGGATGCTTATGCAAAGCGCTTGGTCCGACCGTACGCTTAGATACGATTATTGATATTGAAGGTGTATTCACGCCTGCGTCAGACCCTTGGATGGCAAGCGTTTTTGATTTTTGTGAAAAGACCAATGGCGTTCGCCCGATAGAAAAGACTGTTTCTTACTTTACCGACGCCTCAGCATTAAAGCCTGCAATTGGTAACCCTGCCACAGTGATTCTGGGGCCAGGGCAGCCAGAGATGGCCCATCAGACGGACGAATTTTGCTACGTCGACAAAATTACCGATGCAACCCAGTTATTTGCAGATTTAATCCAGGATTGGCAAAGTCGTTAATTGGACCCCAGCCCTGTATGGGATCGGGCAGCTCAATTTATGTTGCATAGCAATAAATCATTTCTTGGTTAAGATAAACGCACCGATAGCAGGGGTATCAAAGTGCCCCTAAAACAATAAAAGAATTCATTAAGAAAACACAGGAGAGCACTCATGGCTGAATTGAATGTCAACGGTAAAAAGTACAAGGTGGATGTAGATCCCGATACCCCATTACTTTGGGTTATTCGCGAACAAGTTGGGTTGACCGGTACTAAATACGGTTGTGGAGTTGGTCAGTGTGGTGCCTGTACCGTTTTGTTCGAAGGCCAAGCTATTCGTAGCTGTTCAATTCCAGTTTCTGCTGCCGAAGGCAAAAAAATTGAGACCATTGAAAGCCTGGAGAAAAATGGCCAGCTTTCTAAGGTACAAAAAGCTTGGGTTGAGAACCAGGTGCCTCAGTGCGGTTACTGTCAGTCCGGAATGGTGATGGCAACAACTGCTCTACTACGCAATACACCAAAGCCTACTGATGCACAAATTGATGCAGCAGTTACTAATATCTGCCGTTGTGGAACCTTCCAAGAAGTGCGCGCAGCAATTCATGCGGTAAGCAAGGCTTAAGGGGAAAATAAATGACTACAAATACAAATACTTCCCGCCGCCACTTTGTTATCGGCACCAGCGCAATTGCAACTGGTCTAGCGATTGGCTTTGATCTCTCATTGATGTCTACTGCACATGCAGCAATGGGTACTGGCACTACTGCTATGACTCCATTGGCTACACCGGAAATTGGGATCTGGGTTGTGGTTAAGCCTAATGATGATGTTGTCGTTCGTATCGTGCGTTCTGAAATGGGCCAAGGAACTATTACTGGCTTAGCCCAATTGGTTGCTGAAGAATTGCAGTGTGATTGGAAAAAAGTCTCCTATGACTATCCATCACCTGGCGAAAATTTAAAGCGCAAGCTAGCTTGGGGTAGTTACTCTACTGGCGGTAGCCGTGGTATTCGCACTTCAGAACAGTATGTTCGTAAAGGTGGTGCTGCTGCTCGAATGATGTTGATTCAAGCTGCTGCGAATCAATGGAATGTTCCAGCCGCAGAGTGCGTGGCAAAAGACAGTGTGATTACTCATACTCCATCTGGAAAGAAAACCACTTTCGGTAAAGTCTCTGTAGCGGCATCGCAGTTAGAAGTGCCAAAAGAAGTTCCATTGAAGGATCCTAAAGAATGGAAACTGATTGGTAAGTCTGTCAATCGTATTGACGGTGTAGCAGACAAGGTTACTGGCCGCCAGGTATACGCCATTGACTTGAAAATGCCAGGCATGCTGGTTGCAACTATCCAGGAGTCCCCGGTCTTTGGTGGCAAGGTAAAGAGTTATGATGCCGCTAAAGCGCAAAGTATGAAGGGTGTGAAGAAGGTTGTTCAAGTTGGCGACACTGCAGTAGCAGTTGTTGCTGAGACTTTCTGGCAGGCAAAGGTAGCGTTAGACCAAGTCAGCATTATTTGGGATAGTGGTCCTAATGTGAATGTATCTAGCGCATCTATTAAGAAGATGTTGGAAGAGGGGCTAAATGCCGATGACGCATTTGTACACAATTCCAATGGCGATGTTAAAGCGGCTATGTCTGGCGCATCCAAGACACTAGAAGCTACTTATTTCTATCCATTCTTAAATCATGCAACCTTAGAGCCACAAACTGCAACTGCTAAATGGACTGCTGATTCTTGTGAGGCTTGGGTTCCAACGCAAGACGGCGAAGCTTCATTAGCTGCAGTGATTGCTGCCTCTGGTCTACCGGCTGAAAAATGTAATGTTTATAAAGTAAACCTCGGTGGTGGCTTTGGACGTCGCGGTGCTTTCCAGGACTACACAACGCAGGCGGTAAATATCGCCAAACAAATGCCAGGCACCCCTATCAAATTGATCTGGACTCGTGCAGAGGATATGACTCAAGGCCGCTACCATCCAGTCATGATGTGCAAAATGTCTGCTGCAATAGATGATAAGAAGAATGTCACAGCGGTCAATATGCGTTTATCCGGTCAGTCTATTTTGGCTGCTGTTCGTCCGGCCGTTGTGGCAGCAAACAAAGGTAAAGATCCTTTGGCATTCCAAGGGGTTGAGCCTCTTGGTGAGCATGGCATCTGTTATAGCTTCCCGAATTTAAATATCGATCATGCAATGCGTAATACCCACGTGCCGCCCGGATTTTGGCGTGGTGTAAACGTGAACCAAAACGCGATCTTTATCGAAACCTTTATGGATGAGATGGCAGAGGCAACTGGCATGGATGCAGTAGAGTTCCGTCGCAAGCATATGGAGAAGTTCCCACGCGCTGTAGCCGTTCTTAATGCTGTGGCTGATGGTATTGGTTGGACTAAGCCAGCTGCACCAGGCGTGTATCGTGGTGTTGCTCAAATGCGTTCTTTTGGTAGCTATGTTGCCGCAGCTTGCGAACTATCAGTGACGAATGGCAATGAAGTGAAGATTCATCGTATTGTTGCTGCAACTGATCCAGGTTATGTAGTGAATCCTGCTCAAGTTGCTCGCCAAGTATCTGGTTCATTCGTTTACGGCTTGTCTGCTTTATTCGAAGAAGAGATCACGATTGAAAAAGGTGCTGTTGTGCAAAAGAACTTTGATACCTTTAACTCGATTCGCCTCTACCAAATGCCTAAGGTCGAAACCATCATCATTCAGGGTGGCGGCAAGGACTGGGGTGGAGTGGGTGAGCCAACGATTGCTGTAGCCGCACCAGCTGTCCTCAATGCAATTTATCGTGCGACTGGTAAACGCCTACGCACAGTGCCATTGAAAAACAGCGGCATCAAGTTGGTTTAAGAATTAGCTCATAGTGAAACTGTGTCGATGAAAAAGAGGATTGCACTAGCATCTTTATTGCTAGTCTTCCTCAATTTCAACGATGCACATGCACAAGTAATCACGGGGGATTCGATATTCGAATCCCTTTCTACTGAGTCTGGCAATCCAGTGCGTGGTAGAGCTATTGTGGTGAGCCGTCAGACGGGGCTATGCTTGTTATGTCATAACGGACCCTTTCCTGAGGAGCGTTTTCAGGGGAACTTGGCGCCTGAGCTCAAAGCGAGTGTTGCGCGTTTAAACGTACCTCAATTAAGGGCTCGTATCGTTAATTCAGCACACTTTAATCCGCAGACCATCATGCCGGCCTATTACCAAACAAGCCACCTCAATCGAGTGGCTCCTAAATTTGCTGGTCAAACGATTTTGAATGGCCAAGAAATTGAGGATGTCATTGCTTTCTTGATGACCTTAAATAATTCAAATTAACCGAAATCTAGATGAAAAAAATTGCTCACAATTATCGTCGACATTGGCTTAAGCAAGTCCAAGGTCTTGGACTATTAGCTTTAGGTTTTTGTTTAAATCCAATAACTGCCTTTGCTAAAAAAGAAGAGGCTGATGAGGCGATTAAAAAAATTACTGGTGGTGCCGCTATCCGTGAAGGTAAAGTGATTCTAACCATACCGCCACTGGTGGAGAACGGAAACTTAGTGGTTCTCAAAGTTAGTGTTGATAGCCCAATGACAGCCAATGATTATGTAAAGACTATTCATGTCATCGCAGAGGGAAATCCTTTGCCTAATATTTTTACCGTCTACCTTAGTCCTAGATCTGGCTCGGCAAACATTACAACTCGTGTTCGTTTAGCTGATAGCCAGAAGGTCTGGGCCATTGCGCAGTTGAGTAACGGAAGTTTTTGGCAGGGCTCTGCTGAAACTTTGGTGACCCTTTCAGCATGTACGGAGATGGTATGAGTAAAACATCCCGCACATCCATCACAATGCCCGCAACGGCAAAAAAAGATTCCATTATTGAGATTCGCGCAATTGCGCAACACGATATGGAATCAGGTTTTCGTTATACCGAGGGAGGCAAACTTATTCCTCGCGATATTATTCGCACCTTTACCTGTACCTACAACACTGTGGAAGTATTTAAAGCAGACTTCTACTCCGGTATAGGTGCAAATCCCCTAATCATCTTTACTACTATTGCTGTAGAGAACGGAACCCTAGAATTTAAATGGGTGGGGGATGATGGATATGAGGCCGTGAATCAGGCTCGCATTACTGTTACGTGAAAAAACAAACATTCTTTTTTCTGAGTGGTATTTATCTGGTACTCGCTAACCTCTTTGCCAGTGAGGTAGCAAGTGCCGCAACGCCTCGACAACAATCTAGTTATGATTTGATGACACCAGAAAACAAGGCAATGCAGGACGATCCTTCATTGAATCCCGCCATGTTTTGGGTTGGTGATGGCGATGCATTGTGGCAGCAAAAATTGGGGTCACAGAATAAATCTTGTAGCACCTGTCATGGAGATGTTAAAAAATCGATGCGTGGTGTGGCGGCACAGTTTCCGAAGGTCATCAAAGGTAAGCTCCAGACCTTAGAAGGGCAGATCAATCAATGCCGGGCAAGCAATCAATCTTCTGCTCCGTTGGCGTATGAGAGTAAAGACCTTCTTGCACTAACGGCATTGATTGCTTTTCAATCAAAAGGAATGCCAATCTCCGTGAGTGAAACCCCAGCTAATACCGCTTTCTTAAAAAAAGGTCGTCATTCATTTAATGAGCGTATGGGACAACTTAATTTATCTTGTGCGCAATGTCATGAGGATAGGGCGGGTCTAAAGTTAGGTGGGAGCTTCATACCGCAAGGTCATCCCAATGCTTATCCTATTTATCGTCTGGAGTGGCAGACCTTAGGTTCATTGCAACGGCGTCTGCGGAATTGCATGAGCGGTGTGAGGGCTCAACAATTTGAGTATGGCTCGCCAGAAATGGCTCAGCTAGAGTTATTTTTGATGTGGCGTGCCAGAGGCCTACCCATGGAGTCCCCAGGGGTCAGGCCTTAAGCAGACGCATGACTCTGATTAGTCAGAGAAAACTACAGAAGTTGCGCCATTAATGAGGACGCGATCATGTAGGTAGTAGCGTAAGGCTCTTGAAAGAACAGTGCGCTCTAAGTCACGACCTTTACGCACTAGATCATCGGGTGTATCGCCATGGGTAACGCGCGTAACGTCTTGCTCAATGATCGGACCTTCATCCAAATCGCTAGTAACAAAATGAGCGGTTGCACCAATCAGCTTAATACCGCGCGCATGTGCCTGGTGGTAAGGCTTAGCACCTTTAAAGCTTGGCAAGAATGAATGGTGTACGTTGATGCAGCGGCCAGAAAGTTTGGTCGATAGATCATCTGACAAGATTTGCATATAACGCGCCAGAATCACCATATCCACCTTAGACTCCGCAACGATTTCTAGAAGCTTTGCTTCTTGTGCTGGCTTGGTCTCTGGTGTAACCGGCAAATGGTAGAACGGAATATCAGCAAAATCGATACTGGCATAGACATCGCGTGGATGATTCGAAACGATGCCGCAAATAATCATAGGCAGCTCACCGATGCGCCAGCGGTAGAGTAGATCAACTAAGCAATGATCTAGCTTGGAAGCCATGATCAGGACTCGCTTGAGATCCTTGACTGCACGCAAATCCCAAGTCAGTTCAAAGCGCTTCGCGATTTCCAAAAAGCCAGATCTGAGAGAGTCGACATTTGCAGGGCAGCTAAAGCTGACACGCATAAAAAAGCGTTTAGATGCTTTGTCATCAAATTGTTGCGCCTCTTCAATGTCTCCGCCAAGCTCAAATATATAGGTAGAAACTGCTGCAACGATGCCGGGTTTATTGGGGCAGGTAAGTGTGAGGTAATGGTTTTCTGTGGCCATGTGAAATCGTTCAATAATTGCTAATGAAAGGTCGATTTTAGACTGTTATGAGCGCTATTTACGAGGGAAAACCATAAATCTATTGCTGAGCAGATTTTTTTGGGATTTCCGTGGGTCCTAGTAACGGCTCGCTTCTGTCTGTGACAGGCGGTAGCACTACTTCGATACATATTGGCTTGGAACCAATTAAATTAAAGAAGCTGCACTCCTTTTTTGTTGCAGCTGAAGCCGCATGTTCTAAGGGGGACTTTCCTGTGGTTGCTGTAGAGGCCAAACTCACTGCAGTGCTTGGGTTAGCGACTGCAGCCGCTCCAACACTGCTCGCTGCTGCAGTGCTTGAGCTGCTTAGTAAGGCTAAAGGCGCAGCGCAGCCGTTAATAATGCAAATGGTTAGAGCTAATGCTAAATACCTAAGGGTACCCAGCATTAAAACATTCGCTTTACTTGCCGCTGCAGGCAACGTTATAGACACCAGCTGGCCATGAGCCATTTTCAATATTTTCAAAAGAACTGCTTGGAGTTTTTTGTTCTTCTACAACTTTGCCTTTGCCCATATTTCCGGAAAATACTTTAAATTCAATCGGTCGATATTTCACAGCGCTGCATTCATATTCATTCAGACCAATAATAGAACTAGCATTCTCTTTAGTTTTAGGGTTTTGAGCAGGCTTTTTAAAATCCAGCATCGACATAATCTGAGACAGATTACCCTGGGTTTGAATGGTTGCAGGATCTACATAAAGTGTAAATAGATCGGTCTTACCAACCTCTTGCCATTCTGCAAGTACATTTCCAGAGCATAGCAATGCAGTGCTTAACAAAAGAATAGAAGTTTTTTTCATGTAAATAGCCCTTAAATTTTCCAGTCACAGTATGGGATCATTTTACCCACCATAGACCGATATCTTGATATTTCTATCAAATTTTGCAATAGTTACTAACGTCTACTTCGTCCTTAATTCAAGCTGACGATTGATATTTTCAGATTTCATTCTCAGGGGCAGATATTCGTTATTAGCCCATAAGGAGTTCATATTCCGATAGAGCTTGCTTTGCACCCATCCAGATTGACCCGTTTGATAAACAAAGAGGGATTTTTCAAGGTCAGATAAGTCATAAACGGTTCTTAAGCTAGGGGCTTGAAGTGTTTCGTACGGGTTTTTGGATTGAGCAAGCTCAAGCCTACCGACGTTGACTGTAAAGCTGTCTCCGGGAAAAGGTGTGCTGACATTAAATAAACTGCCAAGCAACGGAACTTTACTGAAAGGGCGATGCTCAGAAATCGCAATATGCGCTTTGCCCCAGGCCCAAGATTTAGGGTCATTGCCATATTCCTTGCTTAAATATTCCAAAGCCTTATCAAGGGCTTTGTTGGATGATTCCTGGCAAGATTCAACTTGTTCAGTTTTAGGGTCATCACACCACGGGCTATTGGGATTTTTAACCTGATTAATTAATGGCGAGCGGTAATTGCGAGAGCCATAATTTTCAGAAAAGAGGTAGCTCAATCTTGAGAAGAGGGCTTGTGTAAGTTGATCAGCCCAGGCATTAAAAATGAGTGCCCCTGCGCTATCTAATTTCATATCCCCATCAAAGCTTTTGCCAATCTCCATTGCTTTGGTGCTTAAGGGGTGAGTGGATTGACTTGATTTAAACAATTCCAATAGCGGTGTTGCAGCAAGCGATAGGGTATCGCCTTGCATGGTTTTCATATCATCTACAGAATGAATGGTTTTTGATTTAATAAGATCGACAATGCGGTCATAGCGCGTTGGCAAATCCCAATCACCCGTTAGTGGATTCGGATCGTTGGCTGCAATAATTCTTTGATTGGCCGTCGCGATCCATCCTTGCTCAGGATTATTGCTGGCAGGAAGTTGCTCAAAAGGCACGTAGCCATTCCAATCGTATTGGCGCTCCCAGCCTGGTGCTGGCGCTACGCCGTACAAGCCATGATGCAGAATCCTTTTGGGTGCAACACCTGCTGCTTGATAGGCAATATTGCCTTCACTATCTGCCATTACAACGTTTTGCATTGGTGCGTAATTTTTTCGAAGTGCTTGCTTAAATTGGTCGAGGTCGGCAGCACGATTCATATCTAGTAATCCAGCAACAGATTGATTCTCAATGTCTAGAGCCGTCCAACGTAAAGCCAATGCAAAACGATCAGTATCAATCGTACGTCTGGCTCTTGCATAAGAATCAGAGATAACAGGACCATGTCGAGTCTCTTTAACAAGAAATGTTAAAGAGGGCGATCCTTTGATGTCAATGATCTCTTGATGCACTTTGAACGGAAGTGGACCATCTGGTCCTCGATACATTCCTGGATTCTTTGGATCGATTTGCTCAATATATAAATCTTGTACATCAGGTCCTGTGTTGGTGAAACTCCAAGCAAACTTATCGGTTCTTCCTAAAACAATCGCCGGTATTCCGGGCAATGTGCCGCCAATGATGTTTAATCCGGGAGCCTCAAGATGGGCGAAATACCAGACTGCAGGGGCAGATAGCCCGAGATGGGGATCATTTGCCAGTAGGGGCTTGCCTGTAGTGCTGAGCTTGCCACTTACGGCCCAGTTATTGGAACCAATGCCATCTCTGCCGCCCATTTGCTCCCATTGACTTAACTCTGTAGAGGGAAGATTTTGGGGTCTAGATTCAACGGGCCCTGGAGAGGAGTGAAAGACTTTGAGTTCTCGATACAGTTTGGAAAAATCCATATTACTAACTGGCTCGCTAGACTCATAGCTTGGAATGACTTCCCAAATTTGTTTGGTTGTTAGGTATTGAGAAAGCTCTAGTCTTTGTAATTCTTTATGCCAATTACCACCCAAGTCATAAGCCATCATCAACATCCAAGCAACGCTATCAGTTGGAGACCAGTGGCCTGGCTTTGATCCTGTTAAAAAATATTCAATGGGTAATGCCCAGCCCAATTGCGCGTTACCTGCATTGACGCCATCGGCATAGGCTTGTAACAGACGCTTGGCAGCAACAGGGTAGCGATCAAACTGACGCTCTGCTGCGCGCTTGACGCCGAGCGTGCGCACAAAGCGATCAATTTTTACTGTGTCGTTACCTAGAATTTCTGAGAGACGTCCACTGGCAATACGGCGATTCATTTCCATCTGCCAGGAACGCTCAGTGGCATGAAGGTAGCCTAGGGCAAAGTACGCATCTGCCTGACTTTTTGCTTTGATATGCGGGATGTCTACTTCATCAAAAGCAATAGAAACCGAGTCACCAAGACCTTTAATAGACCTTTTGCCGGAAGCATTAGATTGCGCAGAATATAAATAGGCAACAGCAAGGGCTAAACCAGCCACTAAACACAGTCCTATTAGCAAAAGCCCGACCCGCGTTAGTTTGCTAATTCCTGATGATTTTGCCGGTAAATTCATGCATATATTCTAGATGTTTTATTAGGTCCGCCCTTGAGTAGAGGGTCGAAAGCAGCTACAGGGGTCTGTAGGGGGCTTGCGTGCTAAAATTTCGTTTGTCTTGATTTATTTAGCACTGCTTTATTGCTAGTGCGGGCCCGAGTGGTGAAATCGGTAGACACAGCAGATTTAAAATCTGCCGACTCAAAAAAGTCGTGCCGGTTCGATTCCGGCCTCGGGCACCACCTCTTAGACATATATCTCGTTAAATTCGATTTTTTAGCGATTTTTCCCCCAATATGAGCTCCTTTTTACGATAATTCCTCGTAAAATCAAGTATCTATGCTTAAAAATACAAGTATTTGATTAATCCTGCAGGGATTTTCCAGTCCCATACTCCTGATGAGTCGTACGCTACTTTTTCGACCAAGATTAAGCAGGTATTCACTGTTTCTTTTTTTCTGATCAGCTTTGCTCAATGCATCCAAGCAGCGTCACCAGTTCCAGTAGCTAATGCACTCCCCACCAACGGTCAAGTCATCGCCGGCTCTGCATCCATTTCCCAAACCCAAACCCCCACCTCAGCAGCAATGACAGTGAATCAAACAACGCAACGTGCGGTAGTGAACTGGGATAGTT
>NZ_JACVPI010000010.1 GCF_018881965.1 Polynucleobacter sp. JS-Polo-80-F4 | reverse complement strand
TGATCAGATCAATGGGATCTAAGAGCCATGTGCCTGCTTTGCCATTGGTTGCGCTGGTATTAATTTGGGCAGTGGGAGCTAGCGCCACAGTTCCCTTGGAACTGGTCTCAATAAAGCCGCCATTACCCGATAAGGAGCCACCCATCGATTTAAGGATGCCGGCAACGGTGGTTTTTACTTCAGACCAGATGGCAATGGCTCCGCCATTGCCGGCACT
>NZ_JACVPI010000009.1 GCF_018881965.1 Polynucleobacter sp. JS-Polo-80-F4 | reverse complement strand
ATTTAACTTCACAAAATGCTGACCAAAGCCTTAATCGGGTTTATTCCACAAGCGCAGCGAATGACTTAAATAGCCTTCAGATTGCGCCAGTCCAGAGTAATGTGATTTATCTGACTGGAAGTACTTTGGCTGAGTTGCAATCTTCTGCCGTGTTACAAGCCAACGGCACAACGGGCGGATCTATTTTTATATCAGCTCCAACCATCAGCACCCAGGCTGGCAGCGTAGTGCAGGCGAACGGTAATAATGGCCCGG
>NZ_JACVPI010000008.1 GCF_018881965.1 Polynucleobacter sp. JS-Polo-80-F4 | reverse complement strand
ATTTAACTTCACAAAATGCTGACCAAAGCCTTAATCGGGTTTATTCCACAAGCGCAGCGAATGACTTAAATAGCCTTCAGATTGCGCCAGTCCAGAGTAATGTGATTTATCTGACTGGAAGTACTTTAGCTGAGTTGCAATCTTCTGCCGTGTTACAAGCCAACGGCACAACGGGCGGATCTATTTTTATATCAGCTCCAACCATCAGCACCCAGGCTGGCAGCGTAGTGCAGGCGAACGGTAATAATGGCCCGG
>NZ_JACVPI010000007.1 GCF_018881965.1 Polynucleobacter sp. JS-Polo-80-F4 | reverse complement strand
CCAGTAAAAACCAGCTAGCCCAAACGGTCACCATCGAAGAGAACGCGCTCATCGATACCTCATCAACCAGTGCCGGCAATGGCGGAGCCATTGCCATCTGGTCTGAAGTAAAAACCACCGTTGCCGGTATCCTTAAATCGATGGGTGGCATCCTCTCCGGTAATGGCGGCTTTATTGAGACCAGTTCCAAGGGAACTGTGGCGCTAGCTCCCACTGCCCAAATTAATACCAGCGCAACCAATGGCAAAGCAGGCACATGGCTCTTAGATCCCATTGATCTGATCA